>JAKJHA010000016.1 GCA_022704125.1 Verrucomicrobiota bacterium
ACGCGCGCCATGATGGCGATCGACGAGACCTGCGAATTCATCTACACGGCTGATGCCGGTGTCGTCTACCGCTTCGGCGGCGGCGCAGGCGAAGCCGCGGGTGCTGGCGCCGGTGCGGCGGCGGTGCCCGGATTGCCGAAGGATTCTGACGGTGATGGCCTGACCGACGAGGAAGAGGCGCGGCTCGGCACCGATCCCTTCAACAAGGATACCGATGGCGATGGGCTGACGGACGGCGATGAGGTGAAGGTGTACAAGACCGATCCGCTCAATCCCGACACCGATTTCGACGGACTGACGGACGGGCAGGAGGTTCTGATCTACAAGACCAATCCGCTCGACCGTGACACTGACAAGGGCGGCGTGGCAGACGGCCATGAGGTGATTGAAGACGGCACCAACCCGCTTGATCCGTCGGATGACCTGATGCTCTTTGAGGTCTATATTCAGTTCGATTACGACACCACAGTCATTAAGCCGCAGTACTTTGATGAGATCGGCCAGGTGGTGCGTGTGTTGCAGCGCAATCCGCAGGCCACGGCAGTGATCGAGGGTCACGCGGACCGTCGTACCCGTTCCAGCGCGAGCTACAATCAGAACCTGTCTGAGCGTCGCGCGGAGGCCGTGAAGTCCTTCATGGTCGGCAAGGGCGTGGCGGACAGCCGTCTGACAGCGCGTGGTTATGGCTTCAGCCGTCCCAAGGTGCAGCCCGATCTGGTCAATGGCAATCCGGAGAACCGCCGCGTGGAAATCTATATCCGCGGCGCTGGCACAAACGCTGATAAGGTCAAATACGTGAATCCGTAACGTGTTTCCGGTGTTACGGAACGAATAACAGAAGGCCGCAAGGAAACCGTGGTTTCTTTTGCGGCCTTTTGCTATTATCCGGCGCGATGAAGATCATAGAACGATATGTCTTGCAAGCCTTCCTGGCCGCGTTCTTTCTGGCTTGGTTGGTGCTGTCATTCGTGCTCTCAATCGGCCTGCTGGTGCGGATCGTGCGCTTGCTGATTGAAGGGCTGCCGTTGCGTGCAATCGGACTTTTCTTGTTGGTGGGCCTGCCGGAAACACTGAAATTCACCCTGCCGATCGCCTTGCTGGTCAGCGCGCTTCTGGTCTTCAGTCGCTTGTCGGCTGACAGCGAGATTGCGGCGATGCGGGCGTGCGGCGTGAACCTGCTGCGTGTTATACGTTGGCCGGTACTGGTCGGTCTGATCTGCACCCTGCTCGGTTTCTATATCAACAACGAGGTGGTGTCCCGTAGTCACGATGTGCGGCGCAACCTGAAGAACCTGGTCAGCGTTGATGTCGGCCTCGACCTGCTGGATCCGGGGCGCATGATCGACGATTACCCCAAGCTCAAGCTATTCTTTGAGCGCAAGGAGGGGAATTGGCTGCACGACCTGCTGATTTTCGATTATAGCCGCGAAGGGGTCACCCGCGAAATCCGCGCCGCGAAAGCGCTGGTTTCCACCAACGGAGCCGACATCGTGCTGGACATGTATGATGTGCGCGTCGATCCGATCGACGTCAACCGGCCGGGTGTCGCGTCGGCGAGCCGCTTCCGCCATGTGATCCCCGACGCCATGCGCCAACGCACTCGCAAGCGCAAGGAAAAGGACTTCCGCTTTCATGAGCTGCGCGCGGCGATCAGGGAGTTACGCGCAAATGAGAATGCGCTGCCGCGCGCCGTGCAACGCAAACTGCTGAGCATCCACCGTACGGAGTTTCAAGTCCGTCTGGTCTGTGCGTGCGCTTCGATCTGCTTCGTATTGGTCGGTGTACCGCTCGGTATCCGCTCGCACCGCAAAGAATCGACGATCGGTATGGCCATCAGTTTGGTGGTCGCGATGACCTTTTATCTCTTCGTGATTTTGTTCCAGTCGATGGATAAGCATGACTGGGCACGTCCTTACGTCTTCATCTGGCTGCCTGTGGTGATCTGCGGCATCTTGGTGAGCTATCTAATCCCGAAAAACCTCTAGCGCGCCTGTGTATGGCGAAACAAGGAGTATGAGAAGTATGGCGACGATTCATCCGACCGCGATTGTGGATCCCCAAGCGACACTGGATAACGAGGTGACAGTGGGACCGTACGCGGTCATCGGCCCGCACGTCACGATCGGGGCCGGCACAGAGGTCCAGGCGCACGCATTTGTCAGCGGCCACACCACGATCGGCCAGCGCTGCCAGATTTTCCCCTTTGCCTGTGTCGGCATGAAAACGCAAGACCTCAAATACAAAGAGGGTGACGTTACCTATGTCGAGATCGGCGACGAAACGGTGTTGCGCGAATTTTCCACGGTGCATCTCGGCACGAAACCGGGTGAGGTCACACGCGTGGGCCAGCGCTGTCTGATCATGGCCTATTGCCACATCGCGCACGGCTGCAACGTCGGCAACAACGTGATCATGTCCAATGTGGCGACATTGGCTGGCGAGGTGACGGTCGAGGATAACGCGGTTATCGGCGGTCTCACCGGCATACATCAGTTCTGCCGTATCGGTACGTTTGCGATGGTCGGCGGTGCCTCCAAGATCCGCCAGGACTGCCCGCCTTACATGGTGATTGATGCGGCGGGTGACGTGCCGCGAGTCGTGGGACCGAATGTGGTCGGCCTGCAGCGCGCCGGATTCTCGTCCGATGTGCGCAGTGCGCTGAAAGAGGCGTTCAAGCTGATTTACCGCGAGGGGCTAAACCGTACCCAGGCGTTGGAACGCGTGAAATACGAGGTGACCGATCTGCCGGAAGTGCGCCGGTTGGTTGCGTTCTACCAGATGAGCCAGCGCGGCGTGCACTGAGCTTGATGCTTAATCCTCGTCGTCCGCGAAGACGCCGTTGTCGAGTTGATCCGTGCGCGCCTGAAGGTTGCGCCAGGCATCGCGAAAAACGCGCAGATAGGCATCTTCCGGACGCGCGATCCGCTCATCCAGCAGGCGTACGACACGACGTTGTTCGGTGATATAGTCGTCGGCCGTGAAGCAGCCAGAGAAGTGCGCCAGCCGTAGCCACAGGAGATAGGTGGTGAGCGCGTCGAAGGCGTTGTACTCGACGATCTTGCGGCGCTCGCCGCGATACCAGAGGCCGCAGACATCGTCGCCGGTCGTGTCCAGTTTGCCGGGGATGCCGCAGAGGGTGGCGATCTCGTGCAACGAGACGGCGTAGGACTTGCCGAAGCCGGCGACTAGATCCATCAGGTCGACGTCGTTGCTCTCCCACGGCTTAGCGTTGATGCGTTCGCACAAGTGCTTGAGCGAGAGCCCGTTCACAATGGCGCGTTGCGTCAGGATGCGCTGGTCGGCGTTGCGTGAGTTGAAGCCCACGAGCTGCGGTCGGTGCGTGCCCACGCCATCCGCCAGAAAGCGACGCAGGATGTAGGCCTCGTCCTGCGCGGCGTCCTCCGGTGCTTCGGGCAGTGTCGAGAGAAAGAGTTGCACCTCGCCGTTTTTGAGGGTGCGGCGGATGACGGTCGCGATTGAGACCACGCGGCAGACCACGGTACGCAGGAAGGGCATCGGGGCTTCCGGTGTGGCGCCGCCCTGTTCCCACATCACGCGCAGCACTTCGCCGTCCGGCAGATCTTCGGGCAAACCGTAAACCAGGCGGCCGGCGCGTAGATCCGGCACCCACTCGCAATCATAGGCCCACACCTCGTTTGCGATATTCTTGATCATGGACGTGCCTCCTTTTACTGTTTACCATCGGCCGTCAGGAACGGTTGTTCGATCTCCAACGTGCCTGTGAAGTCGGCCTCAATACGGAAACGTAGATGCGTGACTTGCTTGCGGAGTTTGATGGAGACATCGCGTTCCGCGCCGGGCGGTGACAGCTTACGCCTCGTGCTGCGCATTTCAAAGGGCGTCACCGCGACTTGGCGCTGCGAGCCGTCCGGCGCGGTGGTGTATTGCATCACCTGATAAAAGACGGTGCCGGAGAACGGCTCAGGTTTCCGGATGCGTCCGTACATCCGGACCGCACGCAGGTCGGTAGCGGCCAGATTGATCAGCGGCGACTCCACCTGCGCCTTGCAGGCAGCGGAGTTGACGATGAGCAGCGTCGTTTTCCCGTCGCGCAAGCCCGTGCGGAAGGTCTGTTTGCTACGGTCCTCAAATGCGTAGCGCCAGCCCTGCAGGCGACCGTTTTCGTCCAGCGCGGGCGGCAAGAGAGGCAGCAGGTTTTTGCTCGGCGGCATGAGCGGATAAGCCGCTAGGGGAGGCGGATCGTACGCCGGCACCGAAATAGCGAGTTGCGGCTGGCCGCTGGTGCGACCGGCGCGGAAGGCAACCAGTCCCGCGATCAGGGCCGTGCCTGCGATGAGCGCACTCACCACAAGCAGGCGTGCACGCCGGCTCAGGTGAGGCAAGACGGCTCGTGCCGCGGTTGCCGGACGCGCACCGGTTGTCTGTGTGTCTTGCGGCGTGGCAGGCTGGGATTGATCTTTGCCAAACTTTGGCGCATCGCGCAGTATCGGCACATACCGTTGTTCGGCCTTTTGCTGCACCCAAGGGTCATCGTCCATCCCGATGCCGTGCATGGCCGTTCGGTAGGAGATGGTGTCGAACGGCAACTGGCGGAAAAGGATTGAGCGCGCCTTATCGTCGTAAATGCAGTAGGAGGAACGGCAGTCGCCCACACGCGGATAGCCGACGCTGCCCGGATTGATGAGGTAGCGTTTACCCTCCTCCAACTCGAAATCGAACGGCTCAATAAAGTGCGGCACGCCGCTTGTACCGATCACGTAGATGCCGGGCCGGTGCGAATGGCCCACAAAAAGCAACTGCTCGGCGGTGACGCGCCAAGAGGGCAGGGCATCCTCGGGCGCAACGACATACCGGAACGCAGTCGGCTTGGAGAATTCACCGTGCGTACAGCGGAAACCGGGGCCTTCGTAAGTCAGCGGCAACCGCGCCAGCCATTCAAGCGCGGCGGGCGTCAGCAACTCGCGGTGGCGGGCCACGGCTGTTTTGGCGCGTGGCGAAAAGGTGGCGGTCGACAGTCGACCGCACACGGCCGCATCATGGTTGCCCATGAGTGTGACGTTCACCACACTATAGACGGATTCCAGCAGCTCAACCGGATTGGGCCCATACCCGATAACATCGCCCAAACAGATGATCTGTTCGGCCTTCATGTCTGCCAAGTCGGCCAGTACAGTGCGCCAGGCCATCAAGTTGGCATGCAGGTCTGAAACAATGGCGATTCGCATGGCGAGATCGTAAAAAAAAGGCGGCAGGATCACTCCTGCCGCATGGGCATCGGCGGCCGATTAGCCAGCAATGATCGCCTCATTTGGGCACTCACCGGCGCACGCGCCGCAATCGATACACGTGTCGGGATCGATCGTGTAAGTGGGCGAACCCTCGCTGATCGCCTCAACCGGGCAGACGTCCTTACACAGACCGCAAGCCACGCATGCATCCGTAATCTGATAAGCCATGATATACTCCTTTTGGTGTTCGGCCGGCTCATACGTTCACGCATGGTTCCGGCAATCGAGAACGGGTAGTGAATGACCGGTATGATAGTGAAAGAGTGACGGATGGGCAAATGAAAAACGGAGCCGAAACCCGAAACCCAATGTCCTCGACATCCGTTGGCCTGCGTCGTTATACTGAACCGCAAATACACGGCGGCGCGTCTGCCGTCGTGCGTTCGGAGACACTGCCGTGAGCGAACCCAAAAAACTTTTCCTGATCGATGTCATGCCGCTGCTCTACCGCGGGCATTTTGTGTTCCTCAAAACACCGCGCATGACCAGTACTGGTATCAACACCTCCGCACTGACCGGTTTTGCCAACACGCTGCTGCAAATCCTGAACGAGCAGGAGCCTACGCATGTCGCCTTGGTGTTGGATTCGGAGACCCCGACCTTCCGCCACGAGCGCTACCCGCTCTACAAGGCGCAACGCCAGAAGATGCCCGAAGACCTCGCGGCGTCGATCCCTATGGCGATTGAGTTGGCCGAGGCGTTGCGTTTGCCGATCCTGCGCGTGAACGGCTTCGAGGCGGATGACGTCATGGGCACGCTGGCCGCCCGCGCCGCTGAGCAACCCGGCTGGACCACCTACCTTGCGACACCCGACAAGGATGTGGCGCAGCTTGTCGGTCCCTCCACCTATCTCTTCCGTCCCGGCAAGGCCTCCGCACCAGCCGAGATCTACGATGTCGAGGCGGTCTGCAGCCACTGGAACCTCGCCTCGCCAGCCCAGATGATCGATTACCTCGGTCTGGCCGGCGATGCCTCGGACAACATTCCTGGCATTCCGGGCGTGGGCGATAAAACCGCCACCGCCCTGCTCGCGCAGTACGGTGACATCGAGACCATTCTGGCGAACGCCGCCGAACTCAAGGGCAAGCTGTCGGAAAAGGTCGCGGCCGGCGCCGAGAGCGCCCGCCAGAGCCGTATGCTGGCTACGATCCGCACCGATGTGCCGGTGCCGATTGAGTTGGACGATCTGGCGTGCCGCGAGCCGGACACGGAGCAACTGCGCACTGTGCTCACAAAATACGAGTTGTTCACGTTCGGCAGACGTTTGCTGGGCGACGCCTTCGAGGGCGGTGCGCCAACCGCCGAAGATGCCTTCAAGACGCTGGCCGATGTGCCGCACACCTACATTTGTGCACAGACCGAGGCGCAGATCGACGCGTTGCTGCGCGCGCTGGGTGAGGCGTCGGCCTGGGCGTTCGACACCGAAACCACCGGACTCGATCCGCGCCACGACCGGCTGGTCGGCCTCTCGTTCGCCACCGCACCGGGCCGGGCGTGGTACGTGCCGGCGCCCGAAGATGACGAGGCGTGCCGCGAATTGCTGTCTCGCTTCGCGCCGCTCTTCAGCGATCCCCTCACCGTCAAGATCGGCCACAACGCCAAGTTCGACCTCACGATCCTGCGTCGGCACGGCATCACGCTGCGCGGCGAACTGCATGACAGTATGCTCGCCCACTACGTGCTGGACGCCTCCGAACGTCACGGCATGGACTATCTGGCGCGCCAATATCTGCGCTACACGCCCATCCCCATCACGACGCTGATCGGCGAGAAAAAGAAGGGCGTCGAACAGGGCAACATGGGCGACCTGCAGCCCGAGGAAATCTGCGACTATGCCGCCGAAGATGCAGACGTGACTTTGCAGCTTGATCAGTTGTTGCGCCGCGAGGCGCAGGAAGCCGGTTGCATGCGCGCGCTGACCGAGAGCGAGGAGCCGTTGATCCCTGTGCTGCTGGAGATGGAGAGTGAGGGCGTGCGCATCAACGCCGATGAGTTGCAAGCCTATGGCCGCGAACTGGATCGCGAGTTGCTCCAGCTCGAACTCAGCATCCGCGACTTGGGCGGCGGAAACTTCAACCCCGCTTCACCCAAACAGCTGGGCGAAATACTCTTCGATCATCTGAAGCTTGACCCCAATGCGACGCGCACGCCCTCCGGCCAATATGCCACCAGCGAGGATGTGCTGGTCAGACTGCAAGACCGGCACCTGATCGTCCCGCAGATTCTCGAATACCGCGCGTGCAGCAAACTCAAATCCACCTACGTGGACAAGCTGCCGGCCTGCATTGATCCCGCCACTGGTCGCGTGCACACCTCCTTTTCGCAGGCCCTGACGGAAACCGGTCGGCTCTCCTCATCCGATCCCAACCTGCAGAACATCCCGATCCGGACCGAGCGCGGCCAGCGCATCCGCAACGCCTTCGTGGCGCGTGACGAGGGGCATGTGCTGCTCTCGGCCGACTACTCGCAGATCGAACTGCGGGTGATGGCGGCGCTCAGCCGCGACGAGGGGATGATCGAGGCCTTCCGGCGCGGTGCGGACATCCACACCGAGACCGCGACGCGCGTGTACGGCGTTCTGCCGGGGTTCGTCACGCCCGAGATGCGCTCGACCTGCAAGATGGTAAACTTCGGTATCATCTACGGCATCTCCGCCTTCGGCTTGAGCCAGCGCCTGAACGTACCGCGCAAACAGGCGGCGGATCTGATCGATACCTATTTCGAACAGTATCCCGGCGTCAAGACCTACATGGAGCGCGCCATCGCCGATGCCCGCGAAAAGGGTTACACGCAAACCCTGCTGGGGCGCCGCCGCTTCCTGCGCGACATCAACTCGCGCAACGCCACCTCGCGCCAGTCAGCCGAACGCAACGCCATCAACACACCGGTGCAGGGGACGGCGGCGGATCTGATCAAGCTGGCGATGGTGCGTGTCTACCGCGAGTTGAACGAACGTCGCCTGGCCACGCGCATGGTGTTGCAGATTCACGACGAACTGCTCTTCGATGTACCTAGAGCGGAGGTCGATACCGTGCGCGATTTGGTCAAGCAGGCTATGACCACCGTGCTCGACATCGGCGTACCGCTCGATGTCAGCATCGGCGTCGGCGACACTTGGTTGGAAACGAATAACTAATAACGAATAGCGAATAGTGGAGCCGAGAGAAGTAATAGGTAATAAGTGAGAGGTAATAGGTTCTCTCGCGGAGGGCGCAGTCCGCAACCCAATTCAATCTCACACAAAGGCCAAGGTTTCCATTTTTGCGCGTCACCCAGATGCCGTCCTCCAACCCTTGTCATCAGGCTTGCGAAGCGCTGGGAGGGGCAAGCGTCTGCTTGCCCGCGGACGAGCAGACGCTCGTCCTCCAACCTTCGCGTCTTCGCGCCTTTGCGTGAAACAGCCGAGCAGTGCTTTTACTCTCAAAAAACTCTGCGCCTCTGCGCCTCTGCGTTAAATAAACAGCGGAGCCATGCCAAACAAACTCATGCACTAATTAACTTCTCCCGGCTTACGCCAGGGCACGGTTCATGCGTTCGATGGCTTCGTCGATTTCGGCTGCGTTCTTGAAGCCGATCGTGGCGGCATCGATCTCCGGCATCGACATGGCAAACCGTATTGCCTTCTCGCGATCTTCGGGGTCGGTGAAGGCGCCTTCACCGATCAGTTTCATGCCGATGACGCCGTGGCCATTCTGGTGCATGATTTTGATCTGTTCCACCACCGGCTCGATCGTCGTGCCAGGCGCGTTCCACTTCATCACTTCGCTGTCCGTATTCACAGCCTGGGGGTTGACGCGCACCAGATTGACCTCTACCCAGTCCGACGTTGCCGCGACGCGCAACGCCGGAAGCGAGTGGCAGGAGATGCCCTTGGCGCGGATTTTGCCTTGTGCCTGTGCCTTGTCGATCGCCTCCATCAGCCGGGCGCGTTCCTGCGGCCAAGTCGGCGTAACGGCGCAGTGCAGCAGCACGCAGTCGATATAGTCGGTCTGGAAAGTCTTCAGGTGGCGGTCGATCACTTCATCCGGTTTCTCAGGGTTACCGCCGATTTTAGACATGATGAAGAGCTGGTCGCGCGGCAGGTCTTTGATCGCGCCGGCGAGCCACTCGAAAGTCCGGTATGACTGTGCGCAGTCCAGATAGCGGACGCCGCGTTCGTAGGCGTCGCGCACGAGGCGGTTGAACCCCTCCTGGCCGAGATTGCGCTGCACGTTGCCGCCATTACTGCCGAGCCCGATGCCGAGTCGGCTCATCTTGATGCCGGTCTTGCCCAACGTAACGCGGTCGGTGGCACTGCGCCGCTTCCCTAGTGTGGCGCAAGCCGGGGTCAGGGCCGATGCGGCCAACATGGATGCGGAACTGGCCAGAAAACGGCGACGTGTGTAACGGTTGTTTCTCATAACAGCAAATCCTCCTCGTTCGTGGCGGCATTTTACAGGGAATGGCTGTGCGGGGTCAAGTGCGTACCGCTTCCGAAAAGAACCGAATGGTGGACATGACGAACCGCCCTTTTTTTGCTTTAATTGGGCCACGAATCGGAGAAGGACGGCAGATAAATGCTTTAGGGGGGCATGAATGCCCGGGCGTAGTCGTTCAACGATCACAAGGAGAAGACGATGGATACGATGACATTCAATCGGAGGACATTTCTCAAGTCTACGGCCGCTGCCGCCGCCGTGTTGCCGACCTTCAACATCCTGAGCCAAGAGGCAAAAACCATTGGCCCCGATGATGATCAGGTCAACGCGGCCGTGATCGGTTACGGTGCCGAGGGTGAGATTTTGGCGGACGCCGCGATGAAGATTCCCGGCGTGCGCTTCAAGGCGGTCTGTGATATTTGGGACTACCGCCGCAAGATGGCGCGCGGCCGTATGCGCGCGCTGGGCCACGAGGTCAACGTCTACGAAGATTATCGCGAGATGCTTGACAAAGAGGACAAGAACATCGACTGCGTGATCGTCGCGACCCCGGACTGGATGCATGCGGAGCATAGCGTCTATTGCATGGAGAAGGGCAAGCACGTCTATTGCGAAAAAGAGATGTCCAACCGTCTGGAGAAGGCCAAGGAGATGGTTCTGGGCCAGCGCCGCACCGGCAAGATCTTCCAGATCGGCCACCAGCGCCGCTCCAATCCGCGTTACATGCACGCGATCAACCGCGTGATTCGCGAGGCCAACATGCTGGGCCGCGTGACCCATGCCTACGGCCAGTGGAACCGTTCGGTCGCCCCCTTCCTGACCGTGCGCGACCGCCTCAACATCCCGACGGAAACGCTCCAGAAGTACGGCTACGAGAACATGGTGCAGTTCCTCAACTGGCGCTGGTTCGATAAGTACGGCGGCGGCCCGATGGTCGACCTCGGCTCGCACCAGATCGACCTCTTTTTCTGGGTCTGGGACTGCGTGCCGATTACGGTCACCGCAATCGGCGGCAATGACTATTACAATCGCCAGATGAACGACAACGTGATGGCGATCTACGAGTTTAAGACCAAGGAGGGCGTGATCAACCGCGCCTATTATCAGGTGCTGACGACCTCCAGCCGCGGCGGCTTTTACGAGCAGTTCATGGGCGAGAACGGCTCGCTCACCATCTCCGAGATCGCGGCCCGCGGCAACGCGGTGCAGCGCGAAGTGCGCGATGGCGTGCCGGATTGGGAACAGTTCGCCAAGAAGGGTCTGGTGTTGCCGGTCAGGAAGCCGGTGGCCGCGACCGTTACCTCCAACGCGGCGCTCGACGTGCGCGTGACCGCCGAGGCCGATGGTTGGCCGTTGCCGGTCGACCTGCTCAAGCCGGCGCACATGCCGCATCTGGAGAATTTCTTCTTGGCGGTCCGTCGTAACAAGCCCGAACTGCTGACCTGCCCGGTCGAACTGGCGTACGAGTCGGCGGTGGCGGTGTTGGCGGCCAACCGTTCGGTTGCTGAAGGTAAGACCATTACCTTCAAGCCGGAAGATTTCAAAGTTTAAGCAGCGGACAGGTCCGACAGGTCTCCACCGGTTTGACAGGTCGGACGGATAGGAAGTCATCGAATGAAAAAGCTTCTCTCTATCATACTGGCCTGCGCGGTCATCCCGGTGTTCGCGAAGGTCGAATCGCACTGGGACGGCGGACGTAACACGCCGGTACACCGCCTCGCCCTGAACGACGAGTTCGGTGATGTGATTGTGCCTGGCGCACCCAACGCCCTGCCGCTGAGTACGCGTAAGACTTGCGGTCAGTGCCATGATTACGACACCATCGCGTCTGGTTGGCATTTCAACATGTCCTGCACGAACGTAGTGCACGGCCGTCGCGGTGAGCCGTGGTTCCTGATCGATCCGCTCAGCGGGTCGCAGATCCCGATGAGCCTGCGCGACTGGCAGGGCACCCATAAGCCTGAGCAGCTCGGCATGACCGACTGGGAGTGGGTCTACGCTTTCGGCCGTCACATGCCGGGCGGAGATCGTGCCGATCCCAAGGATATCTACGCCGAAGGCGGGCCGCGCGCCCGCTGGGACGTGTCGGGGCCTGTCGAGATCAACTGCTTCGCCTGCCACAGCCAGAGCGCGGAATATGATCATAGCGAATGGGTGCGTCTGATCCTGCGCCAGAACTTCCGCTGGGCCGCCACCGGCGCCCTCGGACTGGGCGAGATCCGCGGCATGGGCTCGCGTGTTGCCGACTATTGGGGGGTGTTGCGCGGCCTGAACCGGGACGACTCGGTCTTTGCCGTGCCGCCGCACGTGGTCTATGACATGCGGCATTTCGATGCCAAGAACCGCACCGTGTTGCAGGTCGGTGCGCCGCGCAATGAAAACTGCCTGAGTTGCCACTCGACATCTCAAGCCGGCATGCCGCACAAGGACATCGATGGCGATGTGCATCTGCGCGCTGGCATGAGTTGCGCCGACTGCCACAGCAATGGCGAAAACCACGCCATCGCGCGCGGTTACGAAGGCGACACCACCGGCAAGATGGATAAGACCCGTGCCAGCGCGAGTTGCGTGGGTTGCCACGTGGGCTCGGATCGTGCGCGCGCCGGTCGTCACGGTGCGCCCGCGCCGCAGCATGTCGGCATTCCGGTCAGTCACTTCAGGGAGCTGAGTTGCACGGTCTGTCACTCCGGCGTGACCGAGGACGGCGCGCTGGCGGAGGTGCGTACCTCGCGCGCCAACCGCATGGGTGTCTACGGGCGCGCCCGCTGGGCCACGCCGCAGCCGTTCATTCTGGAGCCGGTCTTCGTGCGCAACGGGGCGGGCAAGATTGAGCCGCGCCGTATGGTCTGGCCGGCCTTCTGGGGTGTCCGTGCTGAAAACGACGCTGCATCGATCTCGCCGCTGCGTCCCGAAACCGTGACTGAGGCTTGCGCGGGCCTGCTGGACGTGCGCGAGCAAGTCGGGTTGGTTCTGGGGGCACTTGCGACCGACCCCAGCATTCCGGGAATCCCGGTGCTGGTGATCGACGGTAAGCTCTTCAAGAGACATTTGGACGGCTATGCCGAGTTGGCCGGCGACACGACGCAGGCGGACGGGTTCTACTACCAGACCGCCACTAACATGATCGCTGTCATTCCGCCCTTTGATCCAAACGCTGACACTGAGAAGATGACTGAAGCGCAGCTTGAGGCGCGCCAGGACAACGAAAAGCTGCTGGGGAACCTCTTGCAGACGCTTGATGCCGCGCCGATGGCTGTGACCAACGGCTTTGGCGCGGTGGTCTATGGCGACAAGCTCTTCTTCCGCGGCGGCGATGCCGACGCTATGATCAGTACTAACGCGCCGACCAAGGTCGATGCCTCGGCGGTCGGCTGGTACAAGGACGGTGCCTTTACCGCGCTAGTTTCTGCGTACGCCACCAAGAATGTTAAAGAACTGGGCGACAGCACGTGCTCAATCACTGAGACGATGGTCGCCGCTGCACTCAAGCGGCTCGCCGAGGCCGGACATGCCCGCGCGGTTTATGTCGCGCACGGTCAGGTCTGGGAGTTGAAGGCCGACGGCAATCTGAGTGCTAAGGTCTCGAAAGTTGCGGAACCGGTCTCTTGGGCGGTGGGGCACGACGTGCGTCCCGCGCGTATGGCTCGCGGTGCACGGCCCTCCAAGTGCAACGACTGCCACACGGTGGGCTCCACGTTTTTCTTCGCCAAAGTCGCCTCGACAGGTCCGCTGCTGACCGCACGTAAGCTGGTCAAGATGCAGCACGATTTCATGGGCCTCAGCGGCAGCTACAACAAGGTCTTTGGCACCACCTTCCTGATGCGTCCGTTCTTCAAGGTCTTCCTCTGGACGGTCTTTGTGATCTTGGTGCTGGTCACGGTGGCCTTTGCGGCGGCGGCGGTGCCGGCATTGCTCGCTAAGGGCGGCATCCCGTACGGCAAGCCGTCCGAACGGCTGATGGTGATGATCGACCGCGGCGCGGCGATTGGTTTGGTGCTTGCCAGCGCTTACCTGTGCCTCTCTGGATTGCTGGGCTGGTGCTTCCATCTGCTGACCGGTTACATCTTGGTCTTCCATATGGTGGGCGGCGGGCTTTTCGCGGCTTGCTTGCTGGCGCTGATTTGGCTGCGCGGCGGACGCCGCATCGCGAATCCGCGGCGTAACACGCTCTGGATGATCGTCATGCTGCTGGGCGTCGGCGTGGTCTTTACAGCAGTGGCGCCGATGATGACCTGGTTCGGCGAAGGCTGGCAGTGGCTGCTGCTCTGGTGCCACCGCTTCGTGACGATGACGTTCCTGGCCGTTGCGGCCTGGATGCTGCTCACGGGCGGGCGCAAGGAGTAGCGCAGCATTTGTTCTATGACATCCCAGGTCCACAGGTTTGAGCACCAAGCCATGTCGACGGTGTTCGAGCTGTTGATCGCGACAGAAGATCGACAGCTCGCCCAAAGCGCGGCTTATGCGGTGTTCAAAAAGGTGGACGGTTTGGAGGAGCTGATCAGCCGCTTCCTCGACGTGAGCGAGGTGGCGCTGATCAGCCGCCTGAAGCCGGGCGAGACCTTTCGCGTGGCGCCAGAACTGATGGAGCTGTTGCTGACCGCCACGCACGTCTGCGCGGCCACGCAAGGCGCGTTTGACGTGACCGTCGGTCCGATAATGGATGCCCTGCGTGAGGTCAAGCACCGTTGGCGCGCGCTGACGCCGCAAGAGCGCGAAAGCGCCTTGGCTGCGTGCGGCATGAACCGGCTGGTTATCGATACCGAAAATCTGCTGATCGCGGTGCAGCCCGACCGTATGGGACGCGCCTCGCCGCTGGAGCTGGATTTCGGCGCTATCGGCAAGGGCTACGCGCTGGACGTGGCATGCCGTATGCTGATGGAGGATTGGGACTTTACCGACTTCCTGATGCACAGTGGCACCAGCACTGTGGTCGCACGCGGGACGATGGGCGATGGTCAGCCGGGCTGGCCGGTGAGCGTGGGCGGCGATTGGCGCGAGCGCGCTGGACTGCACCATGTGCGGCTCAGCGGCGGCGCGATCAGCGGGTCGGGCTTCGATGTGAAAGGCGCGCACGTTGTGGACGTGCGTCGCGGTGTCGCGGCATCGCGGCATCCTGCCGCATGGTCGTACGCCCCGGCGGCGGCGGTGTCGGATGCGCTTTCGACCGCCTACCTCGGACTGGGATGGAGAGAGATTTGCGCCGCGTGTGCGGCGTTGGAAGGGTGCGGTGCTTTGGTGGCGCGGGCGCAGCCCGTGTGGATGGATCGGGTGAGAAGTCCGGTAAGGCAATATGGTGCCTTTCCCGCCGTTTAATGAAGTGAGCGCTTTTAGGGTCTGACGGGTCGGATAGGTCCGACAGGTTGGATGGGTATGAACAGAAGAGAGAAGGAGGAGGACATATGAAAAACACTGGAATGATAGTGGCAGCCGTTGTGATGGGCCTCGCCGTGGTGGCGGGCGCGCAGGACGGTGCCAAGGTGCAGTTGAAGATCGAACTGCCGAAACCGCAGTTCACGGGTACGCCCAAGGACATTCGCTCGCCGAACCTCGAGCCGGCCCGCGGCGGCAAGCCTCGCCCCCCGATCGATGTTCCGGCCGGCGCTGACAAGGTGCTCTCGCGGGACTGCAAGGTTACGTCGAGCGATCCTGAGCCGATCATCGGTGAACTGTCGTTCATCACTGACGGCGACAAAGAGCACGACGCTGCGACGTACGTTGAACTTGGTCCCCAAACGCAGTGGGTGCAGGTCGATCTGGGTAAGGAGAAGGAAATCTATGCTGCGTGTGTGTGGCACTACCACGGCGAAGCTCGCGTCTATCGCGACGTGATCTGCCAGATTTCCAATGATCCTGACTTCATCGATGGCGTCGTCACGGTCTTCAACAACGACCACGACAACTCCTCGAAGCTGGGCGAGGGCAAAGAGAAAGAGTACATCGAGACCAACGAGGGCCGTCCTTTCGCCATCAGTGGCGTGAAGGGCCGTTACGTCCGCTTCTACAGCAAGGGCAACACCTCGAACGAGATGAACCACTACACCGAGATTGAAGTGTACGGCAAGCCCTGAGCGGGAGTTGGCAGTGAGGAGTTAGGATTGAGGATTTAGGAGTTGATACTTCTGAATCCGACACCCGACTCCAGTCAAAGGAGCGGTGCGGTGGACATTGAGTCTGCCCGCCGCTCTTTTTTGTTGGTGACAGGGGGAGGAGATACTTGACCGGCGGCGGTCGCGCCGCCACTTCGAACGCCGAACGCCCAACGCCCAACATCGAACATCGAAGTGTATGCCCCCCCGAAACCAATCTCTCTGCGTCTGCGTTGAAAAATGAAACCTGTCCCTCCGACAACTGTTTTTTAGCCAAGTCCTGTCACCAACAAATGTGCGCTTGACCGCAGGCTGTCCGGGTAACTACCATGACCATGTCATTCGGGGGCTGCCCGCCTTCGCGAGGCGGACTCGATAACACTGTGCGTTGGAGCAATGAGTATGAAGACGTGTAAGATAACAATCATGTGTTTTGTGTTGCTGGTCTTGTCTCTAAAGGCGAGACCGGTTGACATGCGACTGACCTACGACGATTTTCAGAAGCAGTCCGATTACATCCTTCTCTTGAGCGTCTCAAACATTGTTGAACTGACTGATATTCCTGCTGAATTTGTCAGGTTACACAATGGTGGCGAGTATTCGGTTTTTACCGCCAACTGTTACGTGCGCTCATGTTTCAAAGGTGACTTGAACACCAATATGATTTCGATAACCTTTGTCCAAGATCCAGGTGGCCGTCCAGGGTTCAACGGCATTCTGCCCGCGCCCTTCTATGAAGAGCTTTGCCTTCCAGAAAAACGGAGGACGGGCTATTTGGCTTATTTGAAAAAGGACTCCAACGGCAACTTTGTTCCGCTTACTGGTCACCAGGATGCTGGATTCTCGATCAAGATTGTTTATGACCAGTTCGGCTGGCAGTGCAAATTGCCGCAGGATTTTTCGGTCCTTCAACCAAGAGACATGGATGACAACCCCATTTTGAGAAAGGGTGAGTCGAATTGGGGGCACCCAAGTGCTTTTCCCAAAAAAAGAGAAAGATGAAGATCATGCCCACAATCGGTTTCACGCTGTTCATATCGTTGTTCTTCGTCGTTGGGTTCGCCATCCTCGGCTACGGCATACGCAGCCTGATCCTGTCCAACAAGGCGAAGACATGGCCGACGACTAAAGGGCACATCGAAACCTGTATGGTCACTGAATCAAGCAACTCGGAAGGAGGACCAACTTACAAGGTAGACGTGCGGTACAACTATACGGTTGCCGGCAAGCAGCACACGGGCGATCGAATCGCATTTGGTTATGCTGGCAGTGGCCAGAGATCGATGCATCAAGAAATAGCGGATAGGCTTGCGGCGGCCAAAACCGTACTCGTTCGATATGACCCCGCCAATCCGTCGCGGGCGGTGTTGTCGTACGGACTAAACCTGTCTACGATCATTTTACTCGTGTTTGGAACAACGTGGTTGTTATTTACAACGGGTTTTGCGGCGTTGTGGCTGACCAGTTCTTTGAGCGATACCGGTATTCTTAACACGCTCGTGACAACAAGATGAATAGCGGGCAGGGCGGAAGTAAGAAGTAATAGGTAAGATGTAAGGGTTTCGCTGGCGCCTTGCGGTGACAAGAGCCGCGCTGTGCGCGGGTCGCGGCACCGCTTTCTCTCCGCGCTCCGCGCGGAAGCACTCTTAGTCCTCACTCTTAGTCGAATACGCTTAGTCTCCACACCTAGTCGATTGCGCCAGCGTGGCTCGCGGCACCGCTTTCGCGCGCCGCCCTGCTGCTGTACTCCTGCTCAAAAAGCGGCGTCGCGCGGAATACCGCTTGCCGTTGCACTCCAAATTTTTACGTCGGATTTGCGAAGCGCCGGGAGGGTCAAGCGTCTGCTTGACCGGCGGCGGTCACGCCGCCATTTTTACACTCGTCGTTGCGAACCACTGTGTGGTCGCAACAAGAGAGGTTGGCCCGCGACGTTCGACCCGCGACCTGCGGCTGGAGCACCCCCAAAAAAACTTGTGGCATGGGCGTCCCGCCCATGAAACACAGGCAAGATGCCCGTGCCACACTCTGCGTCTGTGAGAGAAAAAACCTTCGTGCCCTTAGTGGCTTTGTGTGAGGGAAAGCCGGTGTTTGGCGAAGGCCGCTTCGATACGCGCGGGATCGTCGGTGTCAGCGGTGATCTTTCCGTCTTCAAGCATGATGAAGCGCCGGGCGACCTGCCGCGCGAAGGCGAGGTCGTGCGTGGCGAGCAGCAGCGCCGCCGGTTGACGCGTCAGCACCTGTGCGAGTTCATCGCGTCCGACCGGATCCAGCGAGGCTGTGGGTTCGTCCAGCAATAGCAGCGGTGGTTGCGCAACCAGTGCTCCCGCCAACGCCACCCGCTGGCGCTGGCCTTGCGATAGCGTGTGCGGCGCACGCTCGGCGTATGCCGCGATTCCCAGCGCCTCTAACGTCTGAAGCGCCGCTTCGCGTGCTTCTGCCTGCGGGCGACCGGCTCGTTCCAGAGCAAACGACACGTCGGCCAATACCTGCGGAAACAGGAGCTGGTCGTCGGGCGTACTGAAGAGAAATCCGATCCGGTCGCGCACGTCGCGCACTGTCTCGCGCCGGAGTGCGATGCCGCAGACCGTGATCGTTCCGCTGAAGGGCTGCAACCCCGCGACCGCACGCAGCAACGTGGTTTTGCCCGAGCCGTTGAGCCCCAGCAGGGCGCAGTGTTCGCCGGGGGCGAGCGTCAGGGAGATGCCGCGTAGAACTTCGGGGTCGCCCGCACGGTAGGCGACGTGCAGATCATGGATGGCGAGTGCCGCGCTCATGCGAACCCCCTCCAGCGCAGCACAAGCGCACCCACGGCGAGCAGGGTGGTGGCGGTCAGTGCCAGCCAGTCAGAACGGGAAAAAGTCAGGGCCGGCATGTTCGGCGGCAGACCGTCAAATCCGCGCACCTCCATCGCGTCGCCCGCGCGTGCGGCACGTAGCGCCAGCCGCGTCAACCAACTGGCCGGGAACGCCGTCACCACGCTCACCCGCACGGCGAGCCGCGCCGAGGCTGCGCCGCGCACCCGCATGGCATCGGCCATGCGCCGCGTTTCGTCGGTCAGCAACGCGGCCTGATGCACGATCTGCACCAGCAGGCCGGTTACGGCGCGCGGCAAGGGCAAGGCCGCCACCGCGTCGGTGAACTCGGTGAGCGGGAGCAACGACAATGCGCCGACGCATATCGTGACTCCCGCCACGCCGCGCATGCCAACACATAGCGGTGCCCGCAACGCTTCGGTCCACGTTGCGGCGGAGCCGTTCCATCGCGCAACGG
>JAKJHA010000233.1 GCA_022704125.1 Verrucomicrobiota bacterium
CGTCGTTGTTGCTCATTGAAAAGCTTCAGGAGATTGCCGAGATTCAGGCGCAGGCCATTCAGGACCTGCCGATTGAAAAGGTGGTGGTGTGGGATGGCGGTGGCGAGAAGGGCGGGTTGGCCGGTCTGGGCCAGCGCCTGATGGGTGCGCTGCCGCCGATGCACGAGTTGGCGCGTCAGGTCGGCCTCGAACTGCCCGATTATCTTGGCAGGACGGCGGGCTGTTCGCCGACGCCGAGTACGAAAGATGCGCCGGCTGCGGGAGCGCCCGCGCCAGATGCCGGCTGACAGGACCGTGAGGTAAGCCGACATGGCGCGACTCTGCGAAGCTGATAAGATTTCGTATTTGGCGAATGTCTTCGCCATCTGCGGTGCCGACGGTAGTTTCGCGCCGCAGGAGGTTGCTGTCCTCAAAGATGTCGCTCGCCGTCTGGACGTTTCGCAGGCGGAAGTCACGGCGGCTCGTAATCTGGTGGCCAGCGGACATTATGAACTGGCGTTGCTGTCCGACAGCCGGGCGCGCCGCGACAACATCGAAGACATGGTGATGGCGGCGCTGGCTGACGGAGAGTTGCAGCCCAAAGAGTCTGTTCCGATCGAGAAATTTGCCAAGACGTTGCGTTTCGCCCAGGCCGACATGGACATGATCGCGCGTCGTGCGCAATCCCGGTTGAACGCGCTCTTCAAAACTGAGCGCATCGCTAGCAAGAAGACACAGCCCGCACCGCCCGTGTCCCCGCCGCCGTCGCCCACCGTTACGAATGCCGCGCCGGCGCCGTCGCCAGCACCACGGGCGGCGGCATCTGCCAGACCTGCCGAACCCGTTGCGGTTGCGGAGGAAGATCCGCCTGCGAGACCTGTGCCGTCACCACCTCCCGTCGCGCTGCCTGCGGCGTTGGGTGCCTGCATGCGGTGCCGGGATGCGGCGCAGGATCAGGCGGCGTACTGTTACGGGGAGGGCGAGACGTTGAATGTTTGGGGGTGTCGCCTGTTGCGTCAGCCGTGGTGTGCCGGTGCGCCCTGGTTGAAGGCCGGGGCCTTCCGCCCCTCGGGTTGCTTTGTGTTTGACCGCGAAGCGATCCGTGCGCTGCTGGCTCAGGCCGCTGCGGCGGTCGTTCGCTGTCCGTATTTTGATCCGGATGCGGTGGAGCGGGCGCTTGCCGCGCTGCCGTCGCAGGCGTGGCCGGGCAGGCGCTGGACGCTCCGTCTGGCCGAAACGGGCGAGCCGGGCCTGCCGTTGACGGTGCGGCACTACCGTCACGGATGTCTGTTGCGTGCGCGGCAGAGGGTGTCTGGTGTGGCACCGGTCGGCGAACAGTTGGCGCGGCGAATCATCCGTGATGCCCGCCGGAAACAGCACTCAACTTAACCCTCATGCCTTGCGGTGTTTCAGATTGAACAAAATCCGTAAAAGTGTCATGATGAAAGCTACTCTTTTTTCGACTGGGAAGGATTTTGAATGGTTGTCCGTATCACAGGGACGGGTTCGTATCTGCCGGAGCGTGTAGTGACCAACGCCGATCTGGCGGCTACGCTCGACACCTCCGACGAGTGGATCTACTCACATACTGGTATCCGCAGCCGCCATATCGGTGCGGATGATGAAAGCACCTCCTCGATGGCGGTCAAGGCGGCGCGGGCCGCGTTGGCTTCGGCCGGCGTGGCACCGGAGGATCTTGGCCTGATCATCGTGGCGACATCGACCCCTGACTATCAATTGTTCCCGTCTACCGCTTGTCTGGTGCAGCACGCGCTGGGGGCGGTGAACGCGGCCTGCTTCGACTTGCAGGCGGCCTGCACGGGTTTCATCTATGCGCTTGAAACGGCGCGTGGCATCTTGCACCACACGCCGCGGCCGGCTCTGGTTATCGGAGCGGAGATGATGTCGCGCATCGTGGACTGGAGCGACCGCAACACATGCATCCTTTTCGGCGACGCGGCGGGGGCGGCGGTTCTCGAGGTCGGCCAGAATGGGTCGGGCGGCATCTGGCACTCGATCCTCAAGGCCGATGGATCGGGCTCGCAGCTCATCGTGCGCGAAGGCGGCGCGCGCGGATTGCCCGGAGACATGCCCTTGATTCAGCATACGCTGCAGATGAAGGGGCGGGCTGTTTTCAATTTTGCGGTAAAGGTGTTTGATGACGTGCTTTGCGGGCTGCTGAAACGCGCCGGCCACACCTTTGATGACCTCGCCTGCGTCGTTCCCCACCAGGCCAACGCACGTATTGTCGAAGCAGTGGCGCGCCGCATGGCGGTGCCGCTAGAAAAATTCTACTTGAACATGGAGACGATCGGCAACAGCTCCGCCGCCTCAATCCCGGTGGCGCTGGATGCGGCGGTCGCCGCCAAAAAAATCAAAGAGGGCGACCTCATCGCCATGGTCGGGTTTGGCGCGGGACTGACCTACGGCGGCATCCTGATGAACTGGTATGGTCGTACGGAGAAACCGGCATCTCCGGCCCATCCATCCCGTGACCCTTCTACGGAAACGAACGCGAAACTGAACAAGGAGTAACCAAAAAGCGTATGAGTGGCAACACCAAGGTTTTGATCACCGGATTGGGCGTCATTTCGCCCGTCGGTAATACCGTCGACGAGATGTGGACCAACATCCGTAACGGCGTCAGCGGCCTGTGCCGTACCACCAAGTTCGATCCCTCACGCGTCGACTCGAAGGTTTCCGGCGAGGTGAAGGATTTCGATGTTTCAAAGTATGTCGACCCCAAAGAGGCACGCCGCATGGGACTCTTCACCCAGTACGCTCTGGCTGCGGCCAAGCAGGCGTGGCAGGACTCCGGCCTCGCTGACGGCGGCGCCGATCCCGAACGCGTCGCAGTGATGGTAGGCAACGGCATCGGCGGCAAAGAGATTGACGAAGAGGGGTACCGTATACTCTTCGATCGCGGTCCGGGGCGCCTCTCGCCCATGCTCATCCCCAAGCTGATCGCCAACGAGGCCGCCGGCAATATCTCCATCGCGCTCAAGGCCAAGGGTGCTGCGCACACCATCGTCACCGCCTGCGCTTCCGGCACTGACGCGCTGGGCGTGGCGTTGGATATGATCCGCGCGGGTCGCGCCGACGTGGTCATCACGGGCGGTACCGAAGCCACCGTCACCGAATACTGCGTGGGCGGTTTCTGCTCCATGAAGGCGCTGAGTACAAAATACAACGACACGCCCGAAAAAGCCTGCCGTCCATTTGACGCCGGCCGCGACGGCTTTGTCATGGGCGAAGGCGCTGCGATGCTGATCCTTGAATCGGAAGCACACGCCAAAGCGCGCAACGCCCGCGTCTACGCCGAACTTGCTGGTTATGGTGCTTCCGGGGATGCCTACCATCTGACTGCGCCTGACCCGGAAGCCGCCGGTGCGATTCGTGCCATCAAGATCGCGCTCAAGGATGCGAACCTCAGTATCGAGGATGTCGATTATGTCAACGCCCACGGCACCTCCACGCCGCTCAACGATCCGATGGAGACCAAGGCGATCAAGGCAGTCTTCGGCGAACAGGCGTATCGCCTCAAGGTTTCGTCCACCAAGAGCATGACCGGTCACCTGTTGGGTGCCGCAGGTGCGCTCGAGGCGGCGATCTGCGCACTCGCAATCCGTGACGGTTTTTATCCGCCGACGATCAACAACGAAAACCCCGACCCCGAGTGCGATTTGGATGTCGTGCCCAACAAGGGGGTGCAGGGGCGGATCCGCGCGGCGCTTTCGACATCGCTTGGATTCGGTGGCCATAACGGCGTGATCGCTATCAAGGCGTATAACTGATACGCGACCCAGCAGGAGAGTGAATACAAGATGAGCCTAGCGAACGAAAAAATCAAACCCGACGTTGCCGATTACAAGGCCTATGAGGGATCGGTGGAGGAGCTGCTTCCCCACCGCGATCCCTTCTTATTTGTCGATCGCGTGCTACATGTGGACGAGACCTTCACCATTGGCGAGAAGACCTTCGGCGAGGACATGTGGTTCTTCAAGGGGCACTTCCCCAACTATCCAGTCGTGCCTGGCGTGATTCTCACGGAAACCATGGCGCAGTGCGGCGGTGCCGGACTGGTGGCCTCCGGGCAGATTCCTAAAGGCGTGGTTTTTCTGCTTGTCGGCGTAAATAACGCTAAGTTCCGCAGGCAGGTCCGTCCGAACGACACCGTGCGTCTGGAGGTCGAGAACATCCGCGTTAGTTCGCGCATGGCGATCCAACGCGGCATGGCTTTTGTCGGTGACGAGCTGGCCGCCGAGGCGGAGTTCCGCTGCGTCCTCGGCCCGTCGGCGTGATAAGCTCCGCGCTGTGCG
>JAKJHA010000017.1 GCA_022704125.1 Verrucomicrobiota bacterium
CTTTCACCCTAAAAAAAAGCAGTTGGGTGTGCGGATTTTGAGCAAAGCTCCGTAAACATTGGGTTTCATCGCGATCCTCGCCGCACCTATTTGGTGCAGAACGCCATTTCTGATTGGTTAAACAATCGATCCCGATAGCGATCCCGATTCCGATTTGGATGAAACCATGAAACCTTGAAACCAGAAACCAAAGAGAGTTGAACCTTCAACTCTCTTTTTAGGGTAAGCGTTCCTTGCGAAGCGCCGGGAGGGGCAAGTGTCACTTGCCCGGCGGCGGCTATGCCGCCACTTTGTCCCTCTTTTGGCTCATGCGGTAAACACTTCACTAATCGCCGCATTTTATGCGGCGAATGGTGGACGTTACCGCTTCCGTTTGCTAAACTGTCGCCATGAAAAAAACGTACATCCACCTGCTGAAAGGCTGGCCTGGGTTGCGCTGGGACGCCGCCGCTTTGGCGGAGCCCCTTGCCGCTGTCCGTTTTGAACAAGGCCGGCTGTTGGGGCGGATGGCCACATTGGGCTTCCCGCTGGATGGCGAGGCCGAATTGACCGTGCTGACTGAGGAACTGGTTCGCTCATCAGCCATTGAAGGTGAACGGCTGGATGATCGTCAGGTACGCTCTTCGCTGGCCCGTCGTCTGGGACTCGATACCGGCGGCATCGTGCCTTCCACTGACAGGATCGACGGCCTCGCCGAATTGATGTTGGATGCCACGCGCAATTTCATGAAGCCGCTCACGACCGAACGGCTTTTCGGTTGGCATGCCGCATTGTTCCCGACAGGCCGCAACGCATTCGGGCGCATCACGGTCGGAGCGTGGCGTAAACCCGGCACCGCGCCCATGCGGGTGGTTTCCGGGCCAATGGGGCGGGAGACCGTGCATTTCGAAGCCCCCGACGCACGGCGTGTCCCTCAAGAAATGCGAGATTTCTTGACGTGGTTCGATGCACCCCCCGTCACCGATCCCATCCTGCACGCGGGGCTGGCGCACTTCCGCTTTGTCACGATCCATCCGTTCGACGACGGCAATGGGCGTCTCGCGCGCGCAGTCGCAGAGATGGCGCTGGCCCGTTCCGACGGCAGTCCGCAGCGCTTCTACAGCATGTCCGCGCAGATCGAAACCGAACGGCGCGACTACTACGACATGCTGGAAAAAAGCCAGCGCGGTGGGCTGGACGTTACCCCGTGGCTGCGGTGGTTCATCGGGTGTTTGGCGCGGGCGCTGGATCGTGCCGAAACCACCCTCGCCACTGTGCTGCACAAGGCGCGTCTCATGGAGATCCTTAACGCTCTGCCTGCCAATCCGCGTCAGCGTAAGGCCGTCAGCCGCCTGCTTGACGGCTTCGAAGGTCCCTTCACCGCTTCCAAATACGCCAAGATGAACGCCTGTTCCACCGATACCGCCTTGCGCGACATCAACGCGCTCATCGCCTGCGGCGTTCTCGTTCGCGGCCCATCCGGCGGGCGCAGCACCGAGTATCGATTGGTGAACGAGGTAATAAGTAAGAGGTAAGAGGTAATGTGGCTGCTGGAAACGAAATGTCTAATGCCAAACTACGACTCCGATAACCAGAAATCATTATGACAAACGATGTAGTAACATCACACTGTATTGCAACTGGATTCCAACCCGTCGTTTTTGGGCCTGATTACACGTGGGAATTAGTTGTCATGCTGTTGACACTTGCTTTATCGGTATTGTCTGTTGTGTCACTGATCACCTATGTATTTCTGCATAAATGTCTGGGCGTTGGGCGAACTCTTCCATTCTCAAAAATACTAAAAATGATTGCATTAACAGAAAGTTCCTTAACGCTATTCGCTTTCACGATGAATGTGTCGAGGGCAATCCGCGACACCTGCCAGACGCCATTTTATCCAGAAACACTGCTTATATTGGTCGAACCGGCTTTGCGGTTATTTGCAATGAACATTCCTGTTGTTGGGGTTGGGCTTTTGGGTGCGATGATGCTTTCTGGTGGTAAGAATGAATAGCGGGGTCGTAATTTGACAAACTACGACCCCATACCCCTCGACGAGCAGACGCTCGTTCCTTCCGGTGCTTTAAAAGCGGCGTCGCGCGGGATACCGCTTGCCGTCGCACTCCAAGCTCTTTTGCCAGACTTGAGGTCACGACGCCATCCCGTAAAAACTCTGCGTCTCCGCGTGAAACAATCGAGCAGTGTTTTTACCCTCACAGTTGCGAGCCACTTTTTGTGACCACTCGGTGGTCACAAAGCGAGGTTAAAACCTTGCACCACGCAGCCGTGCCCCGCCCGTGACCATTCACAGCATGTAGGGCGCTTTTCTGGGCTGCCTTCCCGCACGTATACCTCATTGCATGTTCTGTGCGCACCCGGTGCCAT
This sequence comes from Verrucomicrobiota bacterium, assembly GCA_022704125.1. GTDB lineage: Bacteria > Verrucomicrobiota > Kiritimatiellia > RFP12 > UBA1067 > DUPH01. The sequence goes on from JAKJHA010000017.1 coordinate 2,368, forward strand.
CCTCCCGCCCGTTTTTACACTTGTTATTGCGGGCCACTGAGTGGTCGCAATAATCGATCCCGATTTCGATAGCGATCCCGATTTCGATGGCGTGACACTCATGCACTCATGCACTAATGAACCATGAACTAACGAACTTCTCCTTGCCGATATCTCGGCTGCATGCCAAACTAGGCTCTGCTTTTAATACCGGAGGAGTCGTGCGTCCGTTGACCGTTGGTAGACGGGAGAAGACGGCGGCGGCCGGTTGGTGAAATCAAAGGAAGGATCGATGTCATGACTCGAAGGGTGTTGCGCTGTTTTGCGGCATGGATGGGGATCGTGTTGGTGGTTGGGGCGCAGACGTTGCGACCGCCGTCCGTGCCGCTGGTGACGGTGGACCCGTTCTTTTCGGTCTGGTCGCCGGCGAATAAGCTGACCGACGCGCCGACGGAGCACTGGTCGGGTGCGCGACAGCCGATCAATGCTGTGTTGCGTGTGGACGGCAAGGCGTATCGTCTTTTGGGCACCGAACCTGCTGACGCGCCTGCGTTGCCGCAGACCGGTGTCACGGTCTGGCCGCTGCGTACGGTCGCCACCTTTTCGGATGGCGCGGTTGATGCGGAACTGGTGTTCGCCACACCGCTGCTGACGGATAACCTGGATGTCTTTTCGCGTCCGGTCACATATGTCACGCTCAAGGCGAAGGCGCGTGACGGACAGCCGCGCGCGTTTCAGTTCGAGGTCGATGTGGCCGCCGCCATCGCGGTGGGCGACGATACCCAGCGTGTCGTCTTTGGCGAGGCGCAGATTGACGGGCTCGATGCCCGGAGCATGGGGCGCGACACCCAGCCGGTGCTGGGGCGTTCGGGCGACCGCATCCGGATCGACTGGGGTTACTTCTGGCTCGCCGCGCCTGCGGGCGGGCGCATCGCTGCGCGCGAAACGCGTCCAGCGCTGGTGTTCACACGCGACTTCGGTGCGACGGCGACAGCCGAGACCCATCTGCTGCTGGCGTATGACGATGTCGATTCGGTGATGTTCTTCAACCGTCCGCTCAAAGCGTGGTGGCGGCGGCACGGGCTGGCGTTCACTGAGATGCTGGCGGCGGCGGAACGTGACTACGCGGCACTTAACACGCGCATGGCGGCTTTCGATGCGGAACTGATGGCCGATCTCACGCGCATCGGCGGCGAGAAGTATGCCGCCTTGGCGGCACTGGCTTATCGCCAGTCGTTCGCCGCCTGCAAGCTGGTTGCCGATCCGAACGGCCAGCCGCTCTACTTTTCAAAGGAGAACGCCAGCAACGGCTGCATGGGGACGGTTGATGTTTTCTATCCGCAACTGCCGCACCTTGCATTGCTGAGCCCCACGCTGGTGCGCGCTACGCTTGCCCCGATCCTGCTCTACGCCTCGGACGCGCGCTGGCCGTTTGACTTCGCGCCGCACGATATCGGTCAATATCCGCTGGGCAACGGCCAGCGTTACGGCGGCGGCGAACAGAGCGAGAAGAATCAGATGCCGGTCGAAGAGTGCGGCAACATGCTGATCTGCCTTGGCGTGCTCTCGCACCTTGAGAACAGTGCCGCCTTTGCCGCGCAATGGTGGCCGACCGTCACGCGCTGGGCCGAGTATCTGGCGGCCAAGGGATTTGATCCCGACAACCAGCTTTGCACCGATGATTTCGCCGGGCATTTGGCGCATAACGCCAACCTTTCGATCAAAGCGATCATGGGGCTGGCGTGTTATGGCAAGATGGCGGCGCTCAACGGGGACACCGCCACGGCTGAGCGTTTCACGGAACTGGCCAAGACGATGGTGCCGAAGTGGATCAAGGCGGCTGGAGGGGGCCGTGGCGGCGCGTACCGACTGGCCTTTGATCAGCCGGACACCTGGTCGATGAAGTACAATCTGGTCTGGGACCGACTGCTGGGCTTCAATCTGTTTCCGGCGGAAGTGGCGCAGACCGAAACGGCTTTCTACCGCACGGCGCTGCAGAAGTATGGTTTGCCGCTCGATAGCCGCAAGCTCTGGACCAAGGCCGACTGGCAGGTCTGGGCCGCGATGCTGACCGGCCGGCGGGAAGATTTCGATGCGCTGATCGCGCCGCTCTACACCTTCCTGAACGAAACGCCGGATCGCGTTCCGTTCAGCGACTGGTACCAGACGGACAGTGCCAAGCACTGCCATTTCCGCGCGCGTTCGGTGGTGGGCGGTGTCTTCATGCCCGTGCTGCATGATGCGGCGCTTTGGCAGAAATACGCCGCGCGCGCCACAGGAACGACAGGGCTTTATGCGCCGCTCGCGCCGAAGGCGGTAGCGCAGACAGAGCCGTTCCGTATCGCGACGTTCAACATCCGGCTGGCCGGCGCCAGCGTGGAGAGACCGGCGGACAGGCCGCCGAACTCTTGGACCTGCCGTGTGGACCGCGTGTGCGCGCTGATCACCAAGCGGAGGTTTGATCTGGTCGGTTTGCAGGAAGCGCAGGCCAATCAGATCGACGATATGTTGGCCCGTTTGGGTACATCGTGGACGTACGTCGGAGTCGGTCGCGATGATGGCAAACGGCGCGGAGAGTTTTCGTGCATCTTCTACAAAAAGAACCGCTTCGAAGTAAGAAAGAGCGGTACCTTCTGGCTCTCCGAGACGCCCGAGGCGCCCGGATCAAGATCGTGGAAGACGGCTTGTCCGCGCGTCTGCACGTGGGCCGACATGAAGGATCTGAAAACCGGCAAGACCTTTGTGGCCTTCAACACCCATCTCGACCATGTTAGCAAGGATGCGCGGCGTAACGGCATGAAGTTGATTCTAGAGCGCATGGCGCGCTATGCGCAGGGCAGGCCGGTGTTCTTGACCGGCGATATGAATGCGACACCTGAAAAGCGTCCCGTCGACGTGGTGGTCCTACAGGCGGACTTCAATCGCGCCGGGCCGAAAGATCCGCATGCGGCGGGCGGGCCTTATGCGGTTGCCACCGCCAACCTGCGCGACAGCTTTGATATCTCCCGGACGCCCCATACCGGGCCGGTGAAGACGTTCTCCGGCTTCAAATACGTTGAGCGTCCGGAAGGCCAGCCGATCGACTACATCTTCGTTTCGGCCGGCATCCACGTTCTTTCCCATGCCACGCTTGACGACTCAGAGAACCAGCTTTATCCATCCGATCACTTCCCAGTGGTCGCGGATGTGATGATTGAGTGAGGGCGGTGCACGGTTTGACGGAGCCAGAGACTAAGCGTATACTGTTGAGGGTACGGTTCGTTCGCCTCAGTATCCGCTGTTCCGGTGTTGATGGCGTGCGGCTTAGGAGTGTGTGTGCAGCAGGATAATACAGCCAGAATTCAGATTCCGCCGACCGAACGGCTCGCGCCGGATTCGTCCGGGGGGCCGCCGACCGAGCGGATTGTTCCGGCGTCATCTCAAGAGCCGCCGACGGTGCGGATCGGGGCGACGCCCACCGAACCGAAATTTGACGAGCCGCGCAACGACCAGTTGTTTGATCAATACACGATCTACAGCAGGATCGGCAATGGTGGCATGGGAGTAGTCTATCTTGCCCGTGACCGCCGCCTAGGGCGCTTTGTGGCGATCAAGCGCCTCAACAGCCAGGCGCAGGCTATCCCGACACTGCGCCAGCGCTTCCTGCACGAGGCGCGGGCGGTTGCTACGCTCAGCCATGTGCACATCGTGCATATCTACTCTTTGGGCGAGGACGATGACGGTCCATACATCGTCATGGAGTATGTGGCCGGTCCGGACCAGACCAATGTCCAGAAAGAGGCCGGCGCGGGCGGTTTGGTGCAGCCGAATCCGCCCCTGACGCTCGAACAATATGTGTCGCGGCACGGCCAACTTTCGTCTGATGAGGCGGTCGATATCATGCTGAAGATCGGGCGGGCGATCGCCTATGCCCATGCCAACGGCGTGATTCACCGTGACCTCAAGCCGAGCAATGTGCTGCTGGATAAGAGTAACGAACCCAAGATCGTGGATTTCGGCCTGGCGCGCCTGATGCGCAAGGAGGAGGTCAAGCTCACCGTGCCGGGCGAGAAGCTGCTGTCGCTGGGGTACGGCGCACCGGAGCAAGAGTCTGACGCCAGCCTCTCGGATGAGCGCGCCGACGTCTACGGCTTAGGGGCTTTGCTCTATTTCGTGATCACCGGCCAGAACCCGCGTTATTTCCGCGAACAGGATGTTCCGGTACCGCTGCGCGAGGTGGTGGTCAAGGCGTTGGCTACGGATCGCGAGCAGCGTTGGCAATCAGCCGCTGCCTTTAACGAAGCCCTGCATCACATCCAGACCAAGACGCGCGTCGAGACCCCCACGGTCAAGACCACCTGGCGCTGTAAGTGGTGCGATGCCGTCAATCCGCTCACGACCAAATTTTGTGCGGAGTGCGGCTGGGACGGCTCGGAGAGTTGTCCCGAGTGCGACGCCGAAACGTTTGTTGGCGTGCAGTACTGCGGGAACTGCGGGGCGGATGCGCGCGCGTACGAAACGCTCTTGCATCATCTCGGTAAGATGCGTGAGGCGGATGAGCAGAAACGTTTTGAGCGGGTGATCTCCATGGCGGGCCGCGTGCATGGTTTCGAGCCGGCCGGTCCTTCGGGACGTGCGCTTCTCGCCGAAGTGGGTAGCCTGCGCGACCGGGCCGAAAAGAATATCCGCAGGCGCGAGCAGTTGAAGGAGCATGTGCCGATAGAGTTGCGCGCCGAAAACTTCGAGCGCGCCGCCGCCTTCATCGACCAATACCGAGAGCTTTCTGAAGACAAGCACGTTTTTGAACAGGAGCGGCGGCAGCTTCCCGAGTTGATACTCAAGCGCGACCTGCTGCGCGCCCGCAAAGCGATCAAAAACCGCGAATGGTCGGTCGCATCGCGGATCTGTGCCGATCTGCTGCATGAAGCCGCACCTGATCATCCGGAGGTGTTGACCATCCGCCGTGCGATCCGCCGCCACAACCTTTTATCGGATATCCGTACTATCACATTCGCTGTCGTTGGCATTGTGATGCTCTACCTGCTGGCCCTGCCGGTTGCGGTGCATGCCGCCAAAGGCGTCTTCGGGCGGGGGGGGCGTGTCGTTTTCCGTCCGGGGCTCTGGGTCTATGAGCGCAGTGTTCTTGCTCCGTCGCTGCAGCGTTACGCGCGGTTCTGGTCGGTCGAGCCGTCAGCATTGGCCGCAGCCTTTGTCGTAAGTGCGTCGCCTGAAGCCCCGTCGGTCGTGGAGCCGCCCCTCCCCGAGGAGCTGAAAGTCAAACAGACTGAGTATGCGCGGCAGCTTGCCGAAATCGAAAACACGCAGACCGTGTTCCAGCGCGCGTGGCCGGCCGAATATCTTCGCGAGTTGGACTTGCTCATGGAGCGTCGGCGTATGGCCGGTGACTTTGAAGGGTGGGCGGTGGCGCAACGCGAGTATAAACGGTTCGACGAGTCAAGACAGATAGACGACCGGTCCGATGACGATCTCTACGAACTGACATTGCTCAAGAGTAAATACCGCCAGATGCTGTCGGATCAGAAGTTGTTGCACAGTCGTAAGTTGGTCTCGCTCTGTAAGCGATACGTGAATGAACTGACCGACATGCAGACGGTCTACACGCAGCAGGACAAGATGGATCTCGCGTCAGCCGTGAACGCGGAGATCCGGCGCGCGCGCGGTGCGCAGAACCACCTCGCCGCTGAAGCGGTGGTGGTGGCGGCCTCCGCTACCGGTTCGTCAGAGTCCGAGAAGCCTTCCCAGATGCTGCTCGCCGCCACGATGGAGAACCGCGTGCAGGAACTCGCGAATATGCGCGCGGACTTCGAGACCGCCTTGCTCAAAGTGGAGCGGACGTCCGCGCAAAAATTGGCCGAGTGGCCGGAGAAGTATGTTGCGGCGCTTGCCGAGCTGATGGACACCTTCCAGCGCGCCGGCGACTACGGCGGTTGGGAAAGCGTGCGCGACGAGACCATGCGCTTTGAAGCCGACCGCGCAATCACGCCGCGCCATGTGGTGTCGCAGCCGACAGGTCTCGCCGACTTGCAGAAAAAATACATGCTGGTGAATGAGGAACTGCGCCGCAGTCGTGCCGAGAGCTTGGTCGATACCACATTGAAGCACATCAAAAAGTTGGAAGGACTGCAGAAGAAGCTGACGCAGGAGGGGCAGATGGAGACCGCCGCGATCGTCAATGCGGAGATCAAGCGTGTGAATGCGCGTGCAGATTTCATGAGCGCCCAAAACGAGATCGCGCCCCAAGGTCCGCCCCTGCCGCCGCCTCTGCGAGAAGCGGCGGACCCAGGTGCGGGCACACAACAGTGAGACGGAGCATTTCAATGATGAAGGACGTGACATGTCGTGTGATAGGCCAGGTGCCGCTGACAGCGGGATACTGGGCGCTGGATATGGAGGCACCGGGACTGGCCGAAGCCGCGCAACCCGGTCAGTTTGTGCATGTGCGCGTGCCCGGACTGGAGCCGATCGCGCTGCGCCGTCCGTTCAGTATTTTCGGCGCTGGGGGCACGACCCTCAAGCTGCTCTACAAGACGGTTGGCCGCGGGACCGCCCAGATGAACCGGCTGGCGCCCGGAGATTCCGTGCAGGTGATCGGCCCGCTGGGCAACGGCTTCCCGCTCGCGCCGCAGGGCGAACCGTTGCTGGTGGCCGGGGGATACGGGGTCGCGCCGCTCGCCTTCTTAGCTGAGCGTTTGCCGACCAAGGGTGTGGTGTTGATCGGCGGACGCACCGCTGATGACGTGTTGGCGGTGGCCGCTTTTGAGCGGCTGGGCTGGATCGTGCGCGTGGCGACCCAGGATGGCTCGCTGGGCGAGACCGGTCTGGTCACGGTGCCGCTGGACCGCGAGCTGGCGCGGTTGCGCGAGGCGGGCGTGACGCCTGAGTTGTTTTCCTGCGGCCCGGACGGTCTGCTGCGGGCGGTCGGCGAGCGTGCCATCCAAGCGGGGTGCCGCGGCTGGTTGTCACTCGACAAGCACATGGTGTGCGGGGTCGGTGCCTGTCTGGCCTGCGTACAGCGACTGCGGCGTGAAGATGGTACGGAGTGGATCGGGCGTGTCTGCCGCGACGGTCCGGTTTTCGAGGCGCGTGAAATCGTGTGGTGAACGGCATGAGCGACTTGGATATGCGTGTCGATTTGGGCGGCATTCGGATGAAGAATCCGGTGACGGTCGCCTCAGGCACTTTTGGATATGGCGCGGAGTACGCCAAACTGGTTGATGTGACGCGCTTGGGAGCGATCACGGTCAAGGGTATCCGCCTGCAGCCGTGGTCGGGGAATCCGCTGCCGCGGCATGTCGAGGTGCCGGGTGGTATGGTCAACGCCATCGGGTTGCAGGGCCCCGGCGTGGAGGGCTTCGCCCGCGACTACATGCCATTTCTGCGTACCACCGGTGTGCCGGTGATCGTCAACATCTGGGGCACCAGTGAAGAGGAGTATGCTGAGGTCGCCCGTCGCCTGAGCGAGGTGGAAGGCGTTTCCGGTCTGGAACTGAATATCTCCTGCCCGAACGTCAAAGAAGGCGGGAATGCCTTCGGCACCGATCCGCGGGCCGTGTCTTCGCTTGTCGCGACCGTGCGCCGCGCCACGCGCTTGCCGCTGATGCCTAAGCTGGCGCCGAACGTGCCCGATATCAAGTTGTTCGTGCGTGCGGCGCAGGAGGCCGGTGCCGATGCGTTGGCTTTGATCAACACACTGCCGGCGATGGTGATCGACATTGAGACGCGACGTCCAATTTTGGCGAACAAGGTCGGTGGGCTTTCCGGCCCGGCGATCCATCCTGTCGCGGTCAAACTGGTGTGGGAGGCTGCCCAAGTAGCCCGTGTGCCGCTGTTGGCGATGGGCGGGATTGTCGGCCCTGATGAGGCGATCGAATTTCTGATCGCAGGCGCATCGGCTGTGGCGGTGGGCACTGCGAATTTCATCGACCCGACTACGCCGCTACGCGTGCTGGAGGGTATTGAGGCGTATCTGCGTCGGCACGGCATGAACTCGGTCGCGGCGTTGACCGGTTCGCTGTGTATGACCAATCCGGCCACAAATGTGGAACCATGAAACACATGAAACTTCATGAAAAACAGGGGCAACATGGAAAAAATCTGGTACTATGCCGAGGCGGGCATGCAGCAGGGGCCTGTCGATTTCGACGAACTGCGCGCGCGTGCGGCTTCGGGTGCCTTGCAGCCGTATGATTTGGTGTGGCAACCGGCCTTTGGCGATACGTGGCGATCAGCAGGTGAGGTGCCGGGGCTCTTCGTGCCGCAGTTCGTGGAAGCGCCGCCCCCGTCGGATCATGCGCCGCTCTCCGATGTCCCGCTGACGGATATCGTTGGTACGCGGCCCTCTGGTCTCTCTGCGGCCGTGCAGGCGTTTGAGCGCATGAGAGCGGTACTCTTCCGCGGGTTCGATATCACACGTTGGTTCAGTATCGGTTTCTGTGCGTGGCTCGCCTATATCGGTTCGCAGAGTTCGGTGCCCAATAATTTAAATCGGAGCGACGATGCGGTGTTGGCGGAGCCGTTCAAGGGGCAGATCGATGCTGCGCTGCGTCATAGCTTTGCGGTACTGAACAGTCCCTCGAAACTGGCTCTCATCGCCTCGATCGTGCTGGTTGTCTTGGCGCTGGCGCTACTCTTCTGTCGTCTGCGCTCGCGCGGCGATTTCATGTTCCTGCACCGCTGGTACCGGCCGGATGCGTCGATCGGCCAGTGCTGGTGGGCTTCGCGTGCCTCAGGACATGAGTTGTTTGTTTGGCGTGTCTACTTCTTCCTGATTGCGGCCCTGCTCTTCATACTCACGATGGTAGCCGGTTACGGCATGGTGGTGCGCCCGTATGTCGCGGCCGGTTACCAGTGGCATGCGGCGCTGGTCAAACCGGCCGTTGCTTGCGTGACGGTCTTTACGCTACTCAACATTGCCGTGCAGGTGGTCGCGCATCTGGCCAAGGCTTTCGTCGTGCCGGTCATGTACTGGCACGGTGTCTCTGCCTCACGCGCTTGGCTGGCGGTTTTCTCGCTCTTCAATCAATATCCCTTTGCGGTGCTAGGGTATCTCTGTTGTGGCATCCTCTGTTCGCTCTTCGCCGGTTTTGTGATTCTGGGTATAGGCCTGTTGACCTGCTGTGTTGGTTTTATTCCGTTGCTGTTGCCCTATCTGGGCGCGGTGGCACTGTTGCCGTATACCTATTTTTTCAGGGGCTACGCCGTTTGCTTCCTCAGTCAATGGCGGCCTGATCTGGTGCCGGCCTCTGCGTGAAGAGTGAAGAAGGGAGACGTTCCATGATTGCGCGAGAACTGATCCAAGCGGTTCCCAAAAGCGATCTGCACATCCATCTCGACGGGTCGATGCGTGTTGCTACGCTCATTGAATTGGCGCGTGAGCAGAGGGTCGCGCTACCGTCGTACGAGGTTGAAGGGCTCAACGAACTGGTGTTCAAGCCGGTCTATCGTGATCTGCCCGAGTATCTTGCCGGCTTCCAATACACCTGCGCCGTGCTGCGCTCGTTCGAGGCGATGGAACGCGCAGCTTTCGAACTGGCTGAAGACGTGATCGCGCAAGGCGTGCGTTATGTTGAGGTTCGCTTCGCTCCGCAATTGCTGGTGCCGACCGGCGAGGCCTGCGTGCGCGCGCTCAAGGCGGTGGGCGATGGTTTGGGTCGTGCCGCACGTCAGCACAGTACGTCGCCCGCTATGCAGCAGGGTGAGGACATCCCGTTCGAGTGGGCGATCATCTGCTGCGCGATGCGCAATTTCAGGCGCGGCATGGGCGCATATTACGACAGTCTGCTGGATCTGCTGCCCGGCATGGCGCACAAAAGCTTGGTCGCAACCGCCTCGCTCGAAGCGGTGCATGCCGCAGTGGTTGCGCGCGATTGTCACGGTGTGCCGGTCACCGGTTTCGACCTGGCCGGAGAGGAGGCGGGCTATCCGGCGAGCCACCACGACGCCGCCTACGAAGAGGCCCACCGCCACTTCCTGCGTAAGACGGTTCACGCCGGCGAGGCGTACGGGCCGGAGTCGATCTATGCCGCGATTGTTCGTTGTCATGCCGAGCGCATCGGCCACGGCACGTTTGTTTTCGATGATGGTCGGGTGTATGGGCGCGACATCAAAGATAAAGCGGCCTATACCGACGAACTGGCCGAGTATATCGCCACCATGCGCATTACTGTCGAGGTCTGCCCCACCAGTAACCTGCAGACGATCCCGGAATTAGCGGGCGACATCCGCAACCATCCCGTCAAGCGCATGATCGAGCGCGGTATGGCCGTGGCCATCGCGACCGACAACACCTTGGTTTCGCACACCGACCTGAATCGCGAACTGGCCTTGGTGGGGGACGTCTGTGCGTTAGATCTCGCCGGCTTCAAACGTCTGGTGCTGGCCGGTTTCAAGGGCGCGTTCTATCCCGGACGGTACATGGAGAAGCGCATGTTCGTGCGGCGCGCGGCGGAGCGGTTTGAACGTCTTGTCGCGCGCTTCAAGCGTGAGACAGCCAACAATGGCGACGGGGGGAAGACATGCGTTTTCTGACCGTCGAGCAGATGCGCGCGGCGGATCGCGCGGCCATCACCGAAGCGCACATCCCGGAGATGATGCTGATGACTCGTGCCGGTACGGCGCTGGCGCGTGTGACCGCCCGTGTGGCGACATTGCGCGGTGTGCGCAGCGTGGTGCTGGTCGCCGGGCATGGCAACAACGGCGGCGACGCCTGCGTGGCGGCGCGCTGTCTGTTTGAAGAGGGTTTCCGCGTGCAGGTGATTATGACCTGCGTACCGGCAGTGCTCAAGGGCGCGGCGCGCATGGCGTGGGACGAGATGCGTACGGTCGGCGTGCCGTACGTGGTGTTGGCCGCGCCTGAGAGTTGGCAGGAGGACACCGCCGTCCGTTCCGGTACCGTGGTGCGTGATAGCGTGATCGTCGATGGCGTACTGGGTACCGGTTGCTGCGGTGCACCGACCGGCGCGGCGGAACAGGCGATCCTGTGGATGAACCGCATGCGGCCCTATGCGACCGTGGTCGCCGTAGATCTTCCCTCCGGCATGAATGGCGATACCGGTGAAACGTCCGGCGCGGCGGTTCACGCCGATGTCACGGTGACCTTCGCGCGGCCCAAGCGCTGTGTCCTGAATGACGCCCAAGCGTGGCGGGCCGGACATTTGACGGTGGCGGATATCGGCATTCCGGATGAGTTGTGTGACCGCAATGCAGCGGATGAGCCGTGCCGCTTGATCGCGTTGCCCACGTTGGCGCGGACGTTCGTGCCGCGCGCTTGGGATGCGCACAAGGGGAGTTGCGGACATCTCTGTGTGATCGGCGGTTCGGAAGGACTGGCGCACGCGCCGGTGTTGGCGGCGCTCGGTGCGTTGCGCAGCGGGGCGGGATTGGTGACGCTGGCGATGCCGACGGTCGGAGCCGCTGCGGCGGCCGCATGGGCCCCGGAAGCGACGGCGCATCTGCTGCCGACGGCGAACGGCGCGATTTCAAAGACGGCGCTGGCGGAGTGGGGCGGTGACTTCGCAAGGTTTGACGGCGTGGTGGCCGGGCCGGGGCTGGGCACGTCAGCAGAGGCGCGCGGCGTGGTCGCGCATCTGCTCGACACGGTGCCGCATCGGCTGGTGTTGGATGCGGACGCACTGACGCTACTGGCCGTATTGCAGGCTGAAGGGGTGTGGCAGCCGCGCGAGGGGCAGGAACGTGTGTTGACGCCGCATCCGGGCGAGGCCGCGCGACTGCTGGGGATCACAGCGGCGGCGGTACAGGCCGACCGCCTCGGTGCGGTGCAGCGCTTGGCTGCGCGTTATCAGGCGACGGTCGTGCTCAAGGGCGCGGGAACGTTGGTGTGCGCGCCGGGCGGTATGCCGCGACTCAACCGCACCGGCAATCCTGGTATGGCCTGCGGTGGCATGGGCGATGTGCTGGCCGGCATGGCGGGTGCGCTCTGGGTGCAAGGACTTCATGCGGAAGCAGCCGCCGCGACAGCGGTGTGGGTACACGGCACGGCCGGCGATGAAGCGGCTTGGGCGGAAGGCCACACCGCCCTCTGTGCAACTACGCTTGCGCATCGTCTGGGTCCGGTCTACCGTCTGCTCGAACGCCGGGTGGGAGAAGTGCATGAGTGCCTTGACACAAAGGGCACGAAGGTTTTTGGAGGGCGGGCGTCCCCGCGAGCCGAATAACTTGAGCGTTGAACGTTGAACGTTTTCTCGGTGTTCGATTAATTTTGGTTGGTTTTTAATCGCAACACAGCGCTAGTAAAGAATGCGCAAACGTTTCATTTCACAAAACCGTCCCAACTGGAATCTTCCACCGTGGCTTTCGGCACGTGACAGGCGTTCAGGAGCCGGGACCATTCTTGCAGTCATATATTCAGAAATTTTCGATCTTTGCCGCAGCGAACGCACGGACGATTTCTGCTTCGGATAGATCCGATTCCAACGTCTTCATGTTTTCGGCCTCAAGTGTCGGCAAACCGTTGGGCAGGACGAGCCGGGCCTTGTCTGCGATATGCCAGTAGGCGACGACCCGCTTGCCGTGCCGTTCGTAGAGGAACGCGCGCACGGGCGTCCATTTGTCGCCCGCCACGTCGAGTTGTTTCCATTCCACAAGATCGTAGCCGCCTTTGCCATCGTCCACGAGGTGGAACTCACGCGCCGGATCTTTGAGAAGCTCCTTCTGCTCGGGCGTCAGCCATTTGCGTGCGCGCACGTCCTCCCACCGGCGTATCGTCTCGAGAATATCATCCGTTCGCCGATGTTTCTGCAAGGTGCTGAGCGAAAACTGCATCGTGGCCGGACAATCGAAAGCTGCGGCTTTGCTCGTTCCATATTCCCAGATATCCGGTTGCGTGCCCACAGTGCGTCTTCCGGATCGGAAAAGGCCCTCCTTCGCAGGAGGCGGCCCGTCGAGCTGTGCAGGCCAGAACCCCCACCATCCGAAGTCGACGCGTGTAAAGTCCTTTGCCAGTCGCTGCGCCGCGGCATACGGGTACTCGATGATCTTCTGCTTGAAGATCTCCGGCCCGAACACGTCGAAGGCATTTGCGCCGCTCTGGAAATGCCAGCCGAAGTGGCTCTTGGCACACCCTTGGGTGAAGAGCGGCGCCTTGCCCGACTGCGCCGTACACGCATTCACGCAGCGATACTGCGAAAGCGAGATGTTGACCGTACAGGGCGTGTTCGCGTTCTCCGAACCGTCGAAGTAGAGGAAGTCGAGCCCGCACCTGTAGATGGCGGCGATCTTTTCGGCGATCTCGTCCTGCAATGAGGAGTCCTGGTTGACGTAACTCGAAACGGCCCCAGCCTCGCTGATACCCAGCACGCCGCCGATCTCGCCGAGCGGATGGGCCTTCGCGTGGGTGCCGAAGTGCCGGCGCTTCACGCCGGTAAACTTGTAGGGCCGCGTCGTGGTGTAGCCCTCGTACGAGAGCACCTCGGTGCCGAACTTGAGGACGCGGCACTTCGGATGCATCGGCGCGGCGACGGGGTTCTCCTCGACGAAGACTTCGCATGGCTCTTCCGAGAGCGGCAGCGGCCTCGCGAGCGTGAAGTGTTTGACGAGTGCCAGCCGGTGGTCGGCCTCGGGCGTCACGTAGGAACTCGTGATACCGATGAACGTCTGCAACGTGTGCAGGCCGACCGAAATGCCCTCGTCGTGGAAGCGCTTCAGGGCGGCCGTGAGCTTCGCCTCGTCCCAGCCGTTGTCCCACCTGTAGTCCGGCAACTCATGCCAGCCCTTGGCTTTGACGATGCCGGAATAGTAGACGAGCAACATGCGGAAGCCGCCTTTCTTCAGATAGGAGAGGAGCGCGTCGACGTTCTCGGGCTTGAAATCGCCATGCGTCCAGTAGAGCGACGCATTGAGGCGGCTGTCGCGGCGGCTTTGCACACCGCGCGGCAGGCCGAGATCGCGCTCCACGGCGTCGATCTGGTCCAGGAAGCGCTCCCTCTGCGATTCGACGGCGAGGACGGCGACGCCGTTCGTGATGCCGAAGTCTTTGAGCGACTCGACGGTCAGCTTGCGGAAGCCCCAGCGCTTCTCGTTGTCCACATCCATGTACGGCGTGCCGCCGATGACACCGACGAAGGCATGGTCGTCCCACATCACGTTCAGCCAATCGCCGAAGTTCGCGCGGTCCTTCACCGGCAACTGCAAGAGCCGGAACGAATCGATCGGCGGCACGTCCAGGTTCCAGTGATAGTACTGGTGCTCATCCGTCGTGTTTGATATGAGCCGCTCGGGCCTGAACGTCGCATACCCGGCCTCCGTCTCGGTCACGCGCACAGCGACCTGATAGGGTGCCGTCTCGAAGCCGATGAAAATGAGATCACCTTCGCGCCTGACCCGGTTCGCCGGGTATGTCGTGCGCTTCGCCTGCTGCACGAGGCGGATCTCGTTGTTGAAGGGCCGGATCTGCGTCGACGCGAAGACCGGAAGCCCCTCGCGCGGCTCAAGCATCTCCTCACCCGTCGCCTTCACGATCAGCGACTTGGCGGTGGCATCCGGATTGATGACGAGCCTGAACGTCTTTGTCTCGACCGTGACGGGCGTCGTCCCGTCGAAAGGCGTCTTCGGCATGTCCTCAGCGCACACGGAAAATGCCACAATCGCCCCGAGCGCCAAATACAATCTGTGATTCATCGTCATTCTTTTCACTCCGGTTTTACATAGTTGCCCCCGACTGCTGACAACCGCACTCTCGATTTCTCGGATGTCGCGGGCTTGAGCAACATCAAACCGCCAGCCTTTTATACGAATCGTCGTTTCAAGTCAAGCGGGAGTAATCGGGTGGCGACAGGGGGCATGCGAGTTTAGTGCGTGGTTTGCTCCCGACTCTCTGTTTTCCTTTTCACCAGAAACGCATGATCTTCGCACATCCCTGTCACTTGCCTATAGCTTGAGCGTTAAAAGTTGAGCGTTGAGCGTTAAACGTTTTTAACTCAGAACGCTGAACGTCGAACTCTGAACTCTGAAGTCGAATACTCCTTGTCTATAACTTACACGATCAAATTTATCCTCATTTACATTCCCGTGCGAAGCGCGGGCGGCGGGCTAACCGATTACATTTTCTCACCAATCGCGGGTTGCCGCTTGGGGGTCAGGTCTGATACGATCATGCGGTCGGTAGCGCCCTGCGGATGAGAGGAAACGGAGGTTTATCCGGCAGGGGAAACAAGGGATGTTGATGAAGGCGTGGATGATGATAGCGGCGCTGGCGGTGGCAACGGGCCTGGTGGCACAGGAGGCACCGGTTGTCGCGCAAGGGGAGCGTGCGGAGGCCGGATGGGGGATGGACGCGGTGGCGGACCTGTTCTCGGCCTATGTCTGGCGCGGAGGCGTGTACAATGATCGCCCGGTCTTTCAGCCTGCGGCCAAGCTGACCTACGCCGCAGCGGAGTACGGCACGCTCGGTGCCGGGCTCTGGAGCAATTTCGACCTGACCGACCGCAATGGCCAGGTGGCCGGCGGCGGATTGAATGAGATTGACTACCAGCTCTTTTACAAGATCGACGCGGGGGATGTCGCGTTGGAGATCGGGCATGTCTGGTACACCTTTCCGCGTGCGAACGGTCCGGACTATCGACCCAGTACGCGTGAGGTTTACCTGTATGCGGCTTACAACAGTGATTGGGTCACGCCGTTCGCCAACTTGGCATACGACTACGGGAACTATGACGGCTTTTACCTGAGCGTTGGCCTCAACAAGGAGGTCGCGCTTACCGATCAACTCACGCTGGGCGCGGAGATGTCGCTGGGCGCAGGCGATGATGACTACATGACGTATGTCGGAGCCGACGACGCGGGGCTGATGGATTTCAATGCGGCGGTCTATGCGGATTTCGCGCTGACCGATTCGGTGTCGGTCGGTGGTCGTGTCGCGTGGATGTCGCTGGTCGATAGTGACGCGCGTGACGCGACGCCGTATTGGGATGAGGACATTCTGTGGGGCGGCCTTTCGGTGTCGGCCGCTTTTTAACACGCAGACAGATAACAGGGGCTCTTGCAAACCCCTTGCTCGCAGGTGTGGCACGGGCATCTTGCCCGTGTTTCATGGGCGGGACGCCCATGCCACGAGAGGGGGGCAAGGCCCTTAACAAGCTGGAAAGAAAGGATGAGATCATGAATCAAGCGAATCTCTCACGTTTATGCACGGTGTCGCGCCGGACCTTCATGGTGGCGGCTGCGGGCGCGGCGGCGGGTTGCACGACTGCACCCAAGGGCGCCCGTCGTGCGGCTGCCGCTGGTGCGCCGATCGCACTGCCGCCGTTGCCGTATGGTCAGGACGC
This sequence comes from Verrucomicrobiota bacterium, assembly GCA_022704125.1. Lineage (GTDB taxonomy): Bacteria > Verrucomicrobiota > Kiritimatiellia > RFP12 > UBA1067 > DUPH01. The sequence continues at coordinate 18,627 of JAKJHA010000017.1, forward strand.
GCTGGCACCGCAGATCTCGGCGCAGACGTTGAGCTTCCACTATGGCAAGCACCATCAGGGGTATGTGAACACCCTCAACAAGCTGTTGCCGGATTCGCCCTTCGCGGGGCAGTCGTTGGAGGCGGTGGTCTGTGCGACGGCCGGAAGTGCGGAGCACACGGCGATCTTCAACAATGCGGCGCAGGTCTGGAACCACACCTTTTACTGGAAGTCGTTGGCGTCGGCCGGCAGCGGCGGCGCACCGTCGGCAGAACTGGCTGCGGCGATCAACGCGGCCTTCGGCTCGTTGGATGCCTGTAAAAAGGCGCTGTCCGATGCGGCGCTGACCCAGTTCGGCAGCGGCTGGGCCTGGCTCGTGGCGAAGCAAG
>JAKJHA010000234.1 GCA_022704125.1 Verrucomicrobiota bacterium
GGGATCGACAGGCGAGCCGATGTGATTGCGACGGCGCGCGCGATGGCTGATGCGCTGGACGTGTCGGAGCATGTGACATTCGTTGAGGGTACGCTTGCGGACAGTGACGTGCCGTTTGCCCCGGACATGGCGTTGAGCCTGCACGCTTGCGATACGGCGACGGACGAAGCGCTGGCGCGCGGCATCGAGTGGAAGTGTCGCTATCTGCTGTGCGCGCCCTGTTGCCAGCATGAGTTGCACAAGTCGCTCAAGGAGGGCGGGCCGATGCAAGCGGTGCTGCGCCACGGCATTTTGCGTGAAAGACTGGCTGATCTGTTGACCGACACTTTTCGTGCGCAGATCCTGCGCGTGCTCGGGTTCCGTGTGCAGGTGATGGAGTTTGTTTCGGCTGAGGCTACGGCGCGTAACATTCTGCTACGGGCTGAATTCAGCGTGAAGCCGGGCCAGCAGGCAGCAGTGAGCGAGTATCTGGAACTGCGCGATTTCTGGAAGGTGACGCCTTGGCTGGAAACGCGGTTGGCGGATTTGATGAACAAACATCTCGTCCGCTACTGAAGCCTCGGATCACGCATAGTTGTGCATGCCGGCGAAGAGACGCGACAGGTTGATCCACGTCAGCGTCAGCACGATGAAAAGCAGGCCGATCCAGAGCAACGCCGCCAGAACGCGTGGTGCGCGCACGCCGTGCGCCAGGCGTTCATGGAAGTAGCCGGCGTAGACCAGCCACGTCGCAAGCGACCACATCTCTTTGGGGTCGAACTGCCAGTAATGCCCCCAGCAGATTTTTCCCCACAGCGAGCCGAGCAGCAATCCCAAGGTCAGCAGCATAAAGCCGATCGCCACGGTCTGGCGTGAGGCCGTCTCCGTTTGGCGCAATCGGTCTCCAGCGATATCCTGCCGGAACAGCGGCAGGGCCATCAACGCGGCACGCGCCATCAGGACATACCCGGCCACATAGCTGCCGACATGCGGGATAAAGAGCCCGCTTTGCAGGGCAGGGGGCAGACGTCGCACTTCCTCGCTGAACACGAAACCGGCCGGCACGAGGATCAGCACGCCCAGCAGCGCATCCTGCACGGTCGTATCCAGTCCGTTGTGCCGACGGCTCAAGACGGAAAGCGGCCAGAGCGCTGCTGCCATGCACAGGAAAAACTCAAAGAGGTTTTGCATCGGAGGGTGGCCGGTATGAAGCCCGCGCCAGACGACCGATGCGACGGCCGCCACAAAGCCGGTCCCCCAGAAGGCGTTGCCGATGGTGCGCCAGCCGCCACGCCGCGCGACGATGGTCGCCACAAAGAGCGTCAGCGTCAGATAGATCAATCCGCCCTGCACGGTCATTTTCACCATCATGCTGTCACCTCCCGCAGCGATGTCCCTTGGATGCGGAAGATACGCCAAGCATAGAACAGGATGCCGGCAAGCAGTAGCGCGAAGCCTGCATACACCAGCTTCAGCCCCGGATCACGAATGAATTGCAACACCGTATAGACAACCGGCCGTCCCAGTTGATCGGTGCTGTTTCCCCAACTCATCTGATAGATGTAGTAACCGTGCACAAAGGCCGGTTCATTGACGCGTATGTTGACCACATAAGGCGGTCGTCCCGGCTCTGTGATTGTGACACGACTGCGGTACTCCCGCACCGGCGCGTTGCGTCCTGCATTGCGGTCGTCGCTGTTACGCTCGTAGCGCTCTACAAAAAAGCGTTCCAGACGCACCGAGAAGGGGAGTTGCCCCACATACTGATCAAGCATCGGCCCTTCCCACAGGCGGTCCGACTCGTCGCCGTCGACCATCACCATCGAACCGGTACAGGGACGCGCGGCTGTGGAGGTTCGGATCGCATAGCGCCCCATCAGCCATCCGGCCAACACGCAAGCGCATCCGATGTGCAACAGCGCTGAATCGAAGCGGCGTCGCAACACCGCGCGCACGCCGACAAAAAAGAAGACGAGCGTCAGAAGCGCGACACCGACCTGCATGATCGGCCGTGCCATCCAGGCACCGGCGCGCTCCGCGCCGATGAAGGCCAACGCCACAGCTCCGAGCGCGAGTACCCAGCACAGCCAAGCAGCCGGTACAGGACCGGTCCATCTATTCAGGATTTTTCTCACGCTCGTTTTATCGCGTCGACTTCAACTTCCACAAGCAAGTCGTCGCGGCAGACATCCGCCTCGATCGTGATAAGCGGCAAGCGCTCCAAGCAATGTGTGCGCAGCCACTCCTGCCACTCTGGCATGTAGGCGGCCTTCTTCAGGTACATGATCGCACGCGTCACATTACGCCAGCCCATACCGCGCGACGCCAGAATTGCCTCGATTACATCCATCGTCAACTGGATTTGGCGCGGCACATCATCCACATGGGCCGTCGCGCCGCCCGGTTCAATGCTGGCCGTTCCGGACACCATCAGCGTGCGGCACTCCGGTGTCCCGATTTCCACCGCCCGGCTAAACGAGCTGCCGTATTCCAATGCCGCGCACTGCAAGGGCGAGGGGATCGGCTTTATCGTTACCGCACCGGGCTGCCGCGGTTTGATCGCGATAGCGCAGGCGGTGATCGCCGAGCTATACAGATTGGCACTGCCGATACCGGTGCTCGCGGGCACGAGTCCATCGTAAACCGCACGCGACCGGAAAAACGCATCGCGCGCACGGTTGAACGGATCATACCAGTCTAGGATGTTGTCCATGTAGAGCCATGTGCGCACGACGTTCGCAAAGGTCATGCCGGCATCCGCGAGTGCGTCCTCAATGCCCTCGAAAACCGCCGTCGTCTGCGCCTCGCGCGACGCGGTCAGATCGGGTGGCAGTACGCCGGTAAGCAGGCAATACTCGGCAAAGTCGTCATGGTAAGCCGTCCCAACGACACACCCGTGACGCCGGATGAGCCGTATTTCCGCGCCGCTCGCCACATACCGCTGGTAGACCGGCGGCAATTCGCCGCTACCACCGCATAGCCAGAGCTGCGGGACAGATGGATCCTTCGCGCCGACCGATGCCTGCAACAACTGCTCACGGCTAGCCCAACCGGTCTGCGAAATCGTACGTCCACGCACAACCTGCGGCACACCGCGGTCAACCGTCCAAACTCCCATCTCTTGGTGTCGTGCCACACCGCCGTAAAAAAGTCTCCGCATACGATCCCTTTTTTTTGTTTAGCTACCGTCTGTCGTCCTTAAAGAGATAGCACAAACTCCGCTAACGCATCAACCTCTTCGTCAGTCAAGTTTTGCGTCGTGCCATGCTTGTCCTGCGGATTGCACCCTTTCAGAAGCTCCTGCATGGTCAGTGCCCGGCCATCGTACAGGTACGGTGCCGTACGCCACACCTCGATCAACGTGGGGGTGTCGAATTCGCGTCCCTCTTCATTGCCGGTCCCCAACCCGAGGTTATACTTTTTAAGATTGGTGTAGAGGCGCTCTCCCTGCGGCCCGACCTTGTCGCCAGGGTGGCACTCCGCGCAGCCGGCGCGCTTGAACAGCCGTTCGCCCTGTTTCGCCTTGGCCGAGAGTTCGCCGTTGACGCGGTAGGGGCTCATTTCCGGTTTGAGGGACATCGTGTAGGCGTCTAGGCAGAGCGCGTCCTCTTCCGGGCGCACCAGAAATTGAATGTGCGTGATCCCCTTGCGGTTACAGGCCTGAAGGTCCGGACGGATGCCGGTGATCATGGTTGGCGGGGTCAGATGGGTGTAGATCAAGCTCTTGCTTTGCTTAGGATTCCCGATACCGTCATTCAACAAGTCCCAGTTGAGCGCATCCATACGGCCTTCGGGGTGGCAACTCGCACAACTCTGCCAGTGCTGGAAGCACATGGTGCCGTCGTTCCACAACATCTCGCCGCGCCGCACGCGATCCTTACTGAGATCGACTGGTGCGCCCAGCGCGACTGTTGTCGGTCCCGCAGCCGTGTCATTCAACGACAGAACCGCCAGTGTGTCCGCGAAATAGAGCGCCGTATAAACAGTACCACCGACCACCATCACGCCACGGGGACCGTCGCCATCCAGTTTCACGCGGCGGCGCACGGAGACGAGGAACGAGAGATCGTTCGGCACATCGGCCGCTGATTTCGTCACTTCGGTGACCTTCTCGTTGCGCGCCGCCTTGTCCAGACGCGCATGGAACGCAGCACGGTCGATCACGCTCAGTTCACGTGTACCGGCGTGCGCCACCACCAAGTGCTTGCCATCCGGAGAGGCCGCTACACCCCAAGGGTTCGCCGCGCCGAGATCCACATCATCCAAGAGCGCCGTATTGACATACGCGCCCGTCTC
>JAKJHA010000235.1 GCA_022704125.1 Verrucomicrobiota bacterium
CAGGCGAGCCGATCTCGCAGGGCGCGAACCCCAGTGTCGGCTTCCGGCGCGATGGAGCGGTCACGGCGATGGTCGCAGCCGTGGCAGCCGTACAACCGGGCTACGGCAATACCGCACCGTTGCAATTGGATGTGGATTTCGGAAGCCTAGACACCGAACAAGCGGTGTCCTGCCTGAAAACGCTGATCCGCACACACTTCGAACTGGGGGGGACGCTCATGAACATCAGTGTTGTTGACGAGCAACAGATTCTTGAAGCGAGCAAAAACCCCGAGGCCTATCCCGATCTGATTGTGCGCGTAACCGGCTTTACCGCCTACTTCGCCAACCTCTCCCCCGACTTCCGCAAGCTCGTGCTCGAGCGAATCGTACGGCAGGCGTCCTGATAGCACGCCTGACGGAAAAATCGGTGCTAAACAAACGAAAACAGAGCCATGCCTTTTCGTGTGTTTTGTGCGTTCCGTGGTTAAACAATCGCTCCCGATTTCGATAGCGATTTTATTTGATTGGACACCGGCCACGCGAGGCGTCGGCTTTACGGCCATGTCCTTTGTGGCAGTCCATGCAGCCCATGCCCTCCTGTGCACCAAGCGGTGTACGGTCGTCGGATGAACCGGCAATGCCTTCCGCATTTGCCGCGTGGCAGCTCACGCACAGCCGCGTGTAGGCATCACCCGCGCGCTTCACGGGGCGTCCTTCCTTCGTGACGATCTTCTGCATGCCGAGTCCCTTTGCGGGGAAGCTGAAGCGATCGATGCGCGAGTAGAGTTGCAGGGAGTCGTCCGCGTGCATCTTGTGACATGCGAGACACGGTATGGCTGGATGCGCTTCAATATCCGTCCGCGCCACGTTCACCTCGATGTCTCCCTCCAAAAACATACCGTGACAGCGCATGCAGTTGTCCGCCGGCTTCCAAGCCGCATTGTGCTCCTCATCCTGTAGGAAGGCGGAGGCGGACTTGCCGTGTCCACTGGCCGCCCACTGCGCCGCTTCCGCTTGATGGCACTCGGCGCACCGCGCATTCATCTCCGCCACTTGACGCTCCGAGAGGCAGAACTCGTTTTCGAGCTTGGAGAAGTCTGCTCCTTGCACATGACGGGCGAACCGCTTGACGTTGTCCCCCAATGCCTCCAGCGTCCCGCCGTGGCAGGCCTTGCAATCGATATCCTTGTGCGGCGATGTTGCCACACGGTCCTGCGCCCCCTTGATCTCGTGGCACAGCACGCAGGTCTTGGACGGTGAGTCGAACTCGAAGCGTGCGAGCGCACCCATCCCCACCGCCATGACGCCAACGACAACCGCGACGACCAGCATGAGAAATGCCTTTTTCACATCCCCACCTCTTTCCGGTTGTCAACGATGTGCTTCGCCGTGCGGAATGCAAGCGCCATGCCTGTCAGGACGGGGTTCATGCCGCCGTTGTTGACGTGTACACTGCAATCCGCGAGGAAGAGGTTGGGGAAGTCCCACACACGGCACCATTTGTCCGTCACAGACTTCTTGGGGTCGGTCCCCATGCGGCACGAACCGCTCTGATGCTGCCCGCCACCCCCACTGCCGCCAGGGCGATCCTTCGGCCCGCCCCAACCGCATTGGATGTCCTTGGCACCGCATTTTTCGGCGATCTCGCGCGCTTTGTTCGCAAGAAAGATGCGGTTCTTGAAATCGTTCTCGTGCTCGCGTCCTTCGAACGCAAGGAACGGGAGCCCCCAGTAGTCCTTCTGCTTCGGATTGAGCACAAGGCGGTTCTCCCAGCGCGGCACCTGCTGGATCGGTCCGCAGATGCGGAAGAATCGCTTGTAGTTCTGCCGCATGAACTCTTTATGCGCGCGTCCCCAGGCGGGAACACTCGTATTACGGCGTCCTGAGAGCTGAAATGGGGTATAGCGGAAATCGGTATGCAGCATGCCGCCCAGCGCGAAGCCCTCGTTGTCATGCTCGTAGTCCCAGATGGCCGTGCCCGTGCCGGGTCCTGCGTCCGTATGAATGTCGCGATCAAGGAACCCGTTGGCATCCACGTAGGCGTGGCCCGTGATGTTGCGCCCCACGACATCATGGTTGTTGCCCGCGCCGTTCGGAAAGAGCTTTGACTTTGAAACGAGCAAAAGACGCGCCGTCTCGTTCGACCCCGCCGCCAGAACAACGATCTTCGATTCGACAAGATGTACCACGTCGTTCTCGTCCACGTACTTGACGCCGTGTAGCCGCCCCTGATCGTCCACCAGAAGTTCCGTCACCATCGCGCGCACGCGCAACTCGCAGTTGCCGCTCTTCAGCGCCACGGGAATGACGGTGTTCTGCGTTCCGTTCTTCGCATCAATCGGACACTGGAAGCCCACGCAGAAATGCTGGTGGATACACGCGGGGCGTCCGTTGTGCGGCACGGAATTACGCAGAAACGAACAGTGGAAAGGATGCAGCCCCATCTTCTTCGTGACGTCCCACATCAACTGCGACTCAGGATCGAGCGCAAAGGCCGGCATCGGGAACGGCTGCTTTCGCGGTGCCGCGAAGGGGTTGCCCGTGTTGTCGCCCGCAACGCCCACTTCGCACTCCGCCTGATAGTAGTAGGGTTCCAGTTCGTCGTAGGAGATCGGCCAGTCTTCGAGTGACGAGTCAGGGATCTCTCCGTAGTGACTCTTGAGATGAAAATCCACCTCCATGAAGCGCCACGCCATCGCCCCGTAAGTGACCGTGCCCGACCCCACACAAGCGGCGTTCCACGGCACCACCACGCCCCAACGGCCATTGTCGTAGGCGTGGCACTTCTGCGTGCGCGTCCCCAGACGCCCCGGACCCTGCACCAGCAGCGGCATGCGCTGCGAGGAAAGATCAGCCTCGCCGTTCACATCCGTCTTGGCCCACTCGCCGCGTTCAAGCAGAAGCGTCTTGATACCCGCACAGGCCAGCACCTTTGCCGCGCAACCGCCGCCCGCGCCGGCGCCCACCACGACCGCATCTGTCGTTTCCCTGATCACAGATGGTTCTCCCTTCCCGGCACGTTGCGCCCCGTCACCGTCGGCCCCGGCAACCCCACCAGACGGTAGCTCGCGTAGGCAAAATTCCCGCCATGTACCGGATGCGCGTAATACCCCTGCCTCACATGCCTCAAGAGCGTTGCAAAGAAGTCCGGAAACTTCTTCTCGACCTCAGCCGCGCCCATTCCCTTTGTCAGCGCCAGAAACTTCCGGTAGATCTCTAGGTCCTTCTCGTAGGGTTTACCGGGCGCCATCTGCCAGTCGATAAACCGCACCACCTTAGCGTCATGCGCCCCCGGCGCGAACTCGTCCGCAGGAATCAGTTCTTCTGCGAGGCGATCAAACTCCTTGGCTTCATCCTCAGTCAGAGAACGCCAAGGCGTCTCGGGGCCACTCCCCATGTACTCGACAAGTTCCACACCGAACCAGCCCGCCGCAAAACCACCCGCCACCACGCCGCTAAGGCCAAGAAACGCCTTGCGGGAGACGGCACACGTTGAACGCTTTTGAGGCCCCATCAGTCGATACCTCCAACTTTCAACTCTCCCCGAGTGCGGTTCAGTTCCCTGAACTAAATCTCATCCGAACGGTGCGCGGTTGACGCGATCCAGCAAATAGTTGGCCGCCGGATCGCCGACCACTTCTTCTTTCACGCTGTCCCAAGTGATTTTCCGCTTAAGGCAGAACGAAGCCAGCGCAAGATGCATGGGCAGCGTCATTTTCCGAACATACGGCAGATTGCTTTCGGGCACGCCCCGGCTTTTGACCGCATCCAAGAAATTGCGATGATGACCGGGCGAGCGCGGCAGCGTCACCGGCACATTCGGCAGATCGTCCAGCACCTCTTTACCGATACGGATCTTGCGCGTTTCATAGTCGCAGGTGAGCGTCCCCTTCTCTCCTTCGAAGTGTGCGCCGATCGACATCTTGTCCGCTCCGGGAACCGGCGGCGGCTTGGTGGTCCAATGGACGTTCAATCCCTTGAACGCAAAATCGGCGTCAATCCACTTCGGCGTGTCGGCAATGCCGTCCCCGGGCACCTCGCCGCGCGCATCAATCGTCGTCAACCCCTCGGGCTGCAGCGACATGAAGAGTATATCGGCGATGTGGCACCAGAAGTCCGCAAACACGCCGCCCGAATAATCGAAGAAATAACGGAAAGTGCCGTGGCAGCGTACCGGCGTGTACTCCGCATACGGCGCCGGGCCAAGCCACATGTTCCAGTCCAACGTGTCCGGCGGCTTTTGGTTGGCGGGGAACC
>JAKJHA010000236.1 GCA_022704125.1 Verrucomicrobiota bacterium
TTGAACGGCGCGACGTCGTACGTGACCGTGGCCGAGAACACCGCCGATAACTCCGCGATGCACCTCGACCGTTCCGTGTGGTTCAAAGGCATGGACGTGAGATCGGTCGGGTTCCAGACCACCGCTGACGCCGGATGCTCCTTCTGGCTCGGTTCGCTAGGGCTCGCCACGCCCGCCTCTCAGACCTTCCGGATCGGAGCGCCGCTGATGCTCACAGCCGAGCAGGAGTGGGCCATCGGGTCGGGCGGACAGCTCGTCGTGGATGCCGCCGTTTCGTCACTGACCGCAGGCGAGACCCGCATCCTCGGCACCGGCAGCGTCGGCACACTGGAACTCAACGCTGCGGCGCCGCACTGGGGCGCTCCGGTGGTCGTTTCAAACCTCAACGTGCAGTTCAACGCATCTCACGCGCTCGGCCCCAAAGCAGCCCCGTTCGCGACGATTTACCACCATGCGACAGGGATGTCTCCGACCTATGCAGACGGCGTGACGATCGACCGCAACCTCTGGTTCGTCGATACGTCTGTGGTGAAACAAGGCAGGACGACGATCACGGTGCCCGAGAACGCGAACGTCACCTTCAACGGTGTCGTGACCACCACGAACACCTCGACGCTCGCCATCTCATCCGGCGCAGGATCGACGGTCACGTTCAACGATCTCTTTATGTCCCGCGACTCAGGATCGATCTCTGGCAGCGGCACAATGATCTTCAACGGCCCCTATCATTGCCGTGACCGTTTTTCCATGAGCGGCGGTACAATGGAACTCCACACGACGCTGAACCGTTTCAACGGGAACATGGGTAACTGGAACGGCGGCACGATCAAGACAATGGTACCGTACGCTGTGGAGGCGAACAATGCGACGCAGCGCTTCACGACGCCGAACGTGCCAAACAATAGTGTCGACAGTGCTCAGCGCGCGTGGTTCAATCCGTCCAAGAACGCTGTCCTCGATCTTTGCGGCAGCGACCAGAGCGTCGATCAAATTGCCATGCACGGTGGCGGCGGCACCGTCACATCCGAAACGCCCGCCACACTGCGCGTAATACCCGTGTCCAGTTATTGGGCGAAGCATAACTACAGTTACGGCTTCTCCGTCCCGTCCGGTTACAGCGACGCCGACGGTTACGGCTACGAGACAACGGACAAGGGTTTCTGGACGGGGGCAGTGACACTTTCCTACGAGGCGACGCATCCAGCGCGCCGCTTCCTGATGCGCGCGAGCACCTCCACGGGACGCGTGGAGGTGGTTTCCGGCATCCTCGTCTTCACGCGCCGCGCGGCGACGGATAACGAGGAGTTCGATCTCAAAGGCGGTTCGGACAACCCTTACCCGCGCCTCGCCGATGAGGACGGTTCATGGACGAACATGACCGCACTGGTGATCCGGGGCGGCCGGACCGTTCTGGAACACGCCCAGGCGATCGGCCGGCAGACCGATGTGCGCTTCGAGGCCAAGACGGACGGGACGTACGGCGTGCTGGAACTCACCCAAGGTGTCACACAGAAATGCCGCGATCTTTACATCGACGGCATCCGGCAGACGATCGGAACATACGGCTCGTCCCAAAGCGGTGCGCAACACCGCCCGCAAGACAGCGCGGGCAACGAGCTTTTCGCCGGGCCGGGCGTGCTGCACGTTCTCCGCGACGGTCGCCAGGGATTAATAGTCACCTTTAGGTAACCGATCACCACTAACTGACCTCCATTCTTGCGTTACGCGCCTCGGTGCGGGTATACTGCCCCATCATGAAACCTACTTCTCCCGCATCCCCCGAACGCCGCGCCCAGTTGCAGGCCGAACTCCGCCGCGATACCGCCGAGCGCCAGAAAGGCTATCGTGAACAAGCGTTACGCATACTGCCGCACGTCTGCGCAAGTTGCGGACGTAGCTTTGAGGGCAAACGCCTCAAAGAGCTGACCGTGCATCACAAGGATCACAACCACAACAACAATCCGCCGGATGGCAGCAACTGGGAGTTGCTCTGTATCTACTGCCATGACCATGAGCATGAGAAGACCCTGCTCGGCGGCTACTACGAAGGCGCGCGCGCCCAGAAGGATACCCTCAAACCCTCGATCTTCGAGCAGTTTTCCGTGCTCGACAGCCTGCTACCCCAGTCTCCGGCCGCCGATGCTGATGACGATGCTGATGCGCCGGAAGACACCCCATGAAAAATGACTGCTCACGACTTGGTGTGGTAACAAGAGCCGCGCTGTGCGCGGGGTAGTCGGCACTTCGCCGTTCTCCCGTTCTGTGGGCGGCGTTTACGCCGCCGGACGAGCAGACGCTCGTCTCTCCCGGTGCTTCGCAAGCCCAATGACGGGACTTGCCGCCTCGTGGTAAAGAAGCAGAGCAAAGCCATGCCCCTAAAAAATCTGCGTAATCTGTGGATGAAAACCCGAGCCATGCCCCCAAACAAACTCTGCGTCTCTGCGCCTCTGCGTTAAAAAAATCCAGAGCAGTGAGTGCGTGAAACCAGGACCACATGAAACCAAGGGGCTCAACCGCTCTTTTCAGGTGGTCCTTCCGACGCGGAAAGACGCTGCAACGCGGTGTCGCCCAGCCGTTCGCGCAGTTCGTCCACCGTGCGGCAGAGGCGCTCGTGCTTTTCACGCACAGCCGAGGCGTCATCAAACAACGAAAGCTGATCGCGGCGTTCATCGGTAAAGCCGCTCACGCCGAAACCGATCAAGCGCACGGGCTGCACCAACCGCTCCGCATCGAACAGACGCAGGGCCATCGCACGCAGGGCAAAATCGTCGCAGACCGCAGTCTCGAACGGTGCTTGCCGCGTGATGGTACGGAAGTCGGCCCAACGCAGCTTCAGACGCCCCACCGTCGCATACCGTCCGTGAGCGCGCACGCGGCGTCCGACTTCGTCGGCCAGTTCCTTGAGCACCTCGCGCACCCGCTCGCGATCGCGGCAGTCTTGCGGAAAGGTGTATTCACGCGATAGGCTCTTCTCGATCGTCTCCGTCTCCACTTCGCGGGAGTCTTCACCGAAAGCCAGCGCGTGCAGGTGGGCGGCCATACTTTCGCCCAGTATGCGCGTGAGTGTTTTGAGATCGGCGTTTTGGATATCTTTGACCAGTCGCAGCCCATGCCGCTCGAGCGTTTCGCGCGTGACGCTGCCGACCCCCCAGAGCGCGCCGACCTTGCGCTCACCCAGCCACCGGACGATGTCGTCGCGATTGTCCGACATCACGAAAAGACCGTCCGGTTTGGCCTGTTCGCTGGCGAGTTTGGCAAGGAACTTGTTGTGGGCCACGCCAACCGACGCGGTCAGATCGACCTCTGCACGGATTGCGGCGCGGATCTGTTCGGCGATGCGCGGCCCCTCGCCGAACAGCAGGCGCGAGCCGGTCACATCGATAAACGCCTCGTCGATCGACACCGGCTCGATCACAGGCGAGAAGCGCTCGAAAATATCGAAAACGCGGCGCGAGGCCTCTGCGTACCGCGCCATATCGCACCGCACAAAAATGCCGTGCGGACAGCGCCGGTAGGCCTCGCGCGACGGCATAGCGGAGCGCACGCCGAAGACACGCGCCTCATAGGAACAGGTTGAAACGACGCCGCGCTGATCCGGCGGCGCGCCGACAATCACCGGCTTGCCGCGCCACTCGGGATGGTCGCGCTGCTCAACCGCCGCAAAAAAGGCATCCATATCAACATGCAGGATACAGCGGCGCATGACAACCCTCTAACGCGGGCGGAGCCCGCAACCCAATTGAATCTCACACAAAGGCTCAAAGGACACAAAGGGTTTCCCATAACAACTCATTCTCCTTCGTGCCTTCGTGTGAGAAACACAACACACGCCCCTACCCCCCGGATTTGGCCGGTTTCGGAGCGAGCATGCACCCGAGCGTGCGTCCGATCAAGCGCGGATTCTGCTCAATCACGGAGAACGCTGCACACTCCTGAATCACATTCTGCATGACCTCCATGCCGAGTTCCTTGTGCGCGTTCTCGCGCCCACGGTACTGGAGCGTCACCTTGACCTTGTGACCGGCTTCAAGAAACTCCTTCATCTGGCGCATCTTGTGGGTGAGATCGTTCTGGTCCACACTCGCGTGGAACTTGATCTCCTTGACCTGCACGGTCTTCTGGTTCTTGCGGGCCTGTTTGCGCTTGATGCTTTCCTCGTAGCGGAACTTACCGTAGTCCATGATCTTGCAGACCGGCGGTTCCGCATTGGGAGAAACCTCCACGAGGTCGAGTCCCA
>JAKJHA010000018.1 GCA_022704125.1 Verrucomicrobiota bacterium
GCGGAACCCGGCAACCCTTGACGTCCTTGCGCCCCCCCGTCTCAGGACGCCTTCGGTGTCCAGTATTTGACGGATCGTCACCGCCTCAAAAAAACCTACGGTGTCTTTTCTATTTGACGGACCGCGTCGGTTCCACGTTATTGCGGCGAACCGGATTTTTTGCGATACTGTGTCTGATTTCACGTTCCGGAGGGGAACGGTCACGGACTACAAAAAGAGGAAGATATCATGATGCAGTTTTCTCGCCGCGATTTCATCAAGGCCGGTGCCGCTAGTCTGGCGCTCACCGCGCCGGTGTTGTCTCAAGCCGCCGCATCGGCCGGTAAAAAGGCTAAGATACGGACCGGCGTGCAGCTCTATTCTGTACGCAAGCTGTGCGAAAAGGATTTGATCGGCACGCTTAGGGCGATCAAGGAGATGGGCTACGCAGGCGTCGAGTTCGCGGGCTACTACGGCAAGAGCGCCAAAGAGCTGAAGCAGATCCTGTCTGATCTCGGTCTGGTCGCCTGCGGTACCCACACGGGGCTCGACTCGATCAAGCCGAACAATATCGCCAAGACCATCGAGTTCAATCAGGAGATCGGTAACAAGTACTTGATCGTGCCGGGCATGAACGCCAAGGACGCTCAAGGCTGGATCGATTTCGCGAAGATCTTCTCGGAGGCCGCAGCGACCGCCAAGGCGGCTGGCATGTTTGTCGGCTATCACAACCACCAGCACGAGTTCAAAGACAAGTTTGACGGCCGCTGCAAGTGGGACATCTTTTTCAGTCATGCATCGCCGGATGTCTGCCAGCAACTGGACGTCGGCCATGTGGTCTCGGCCGGTGAAGATCCGGTTTACTGGCTCAAGAAGTTTCCGAACCGTTCACGCACGCTGCACGCGAAGGAGATCTACCCCGGTCCCGGTATTCTGGGCCAGGTGCCGGAAGGCAAGCAGGGCGTGAAGTGGGACGAGGTCTTCGCAGCCGCCGAGGCGGATGTGACCGAGTGGTACATTGTGGAAAGCGAGGCGGACCCGAATACGCTCAACAACATTCGCGGCTGCATCGAGTTTCTCAAGGCCAAGGGCCGCGCCTAAGGTGCAGTTGCCTTACGGCTGAAAGAGCGGCACCAATTCCGGTGCCGCCAGCACGCGCCCGAGCGCGGGCCGCAGCGGTGTTAGATCCGCTGCGCGCACTGCGGCGGGCGCGTGGCTTTTGTAGGCCGCGCCCCACACGTCGTAGGCTGCCGCGCGTTCATCAGCCGACAGAAACTTCCAAGTGCTTTCCAGCAACCTGAGATAGTCGTAGAGCGACTGTTGTTCGACGGAGAGTCCCGACGCTGCTCCGTATTCAAAGTCCACGAAGAGCAGTGCGCCCGAGGTACGGTCGCGCAGGATGTTCGAAAGGCTCATGTCCATGTGCGTCAATCCGGCAGCGTGCAGGCGGGCAATAGCCGGTAGCGCCTCGACCGCGAGCGTCAGGCGCGACTTTCCATCGCGCTCGGCCTCCTGAACCAGCGGCTGGGCGTCGCAGTAACCGCTAATCATGCCGCGCACGTCGCGCCACAGCGGCGGCGGCGTGAGTCCGTACGGGGCGCCGCGCGTATACGCCTGCCATTCGCGCTCCAACTTTTCCGCGAACGGCAGCGACACGAACGGCAGGCCCGCCGCAACCGGTGCCGAGGGCGCGCATGCGGGATCATCCATGCGTAGGTAGCCGACCGGACGTCCCGCGCGTAGGATCTGGCAGACCACATCGCGTCCGCGCCCGCCGGCCATGCGCCATGAGACCGTTCCGCCGAAGAGCCGTTCCGCCACCGGCCGGTAGTCGGCTTCCAGGTGCGCCTGCGCCGCGCGCCATGCACGCCACCGCCGCCACCATCTTTTCAGTGCCCGCATGATGCTCCTTGTTACGGTTGGTCGATCCGCGCCGACGTTTGCGGCGCGAGACAGGATGCGCCTTGCAGCAACGCGAGAACCGAGATCGCATGTCGCTGCAGATAGGTGCGTTCCGTGAATGTGGCGATTGCTTCTATCACGCGTGTACGCCAGAGGCGTGTCGGTTCATCGCCCATGCGCGTGGCTGCCATCAACCACCACTCAGCACCGAACGAGGTACGCGGTCCCGTTTTCACGGTGAAATCGCGACAAACTCCTTCCCAGCATGTAACTCGCGGTTCGATAAAAGCGAGGCCGTAGAGTTGCGCCAGCCCTTCCGGATAGTGCTCGTCGCTCGCTTTGGCATGCGCCCCGTTGGCGAACAGGGCATGACTGTAGCGCCGCCGTTCCGGCAACCAGAATGAGTCCAACGCGCGTCCAAGGCGCTCCGCCCGTTCGCGCGCGTCACGTGCCTCTGCCGCCCGTCCGGACGCAGCAAAGAGCCTTTCAGCGGCCAGCAGACCGGCCCTGACCTCAATGTTGTCCATCAGATACTTCACGCGATAGTCAGGCTTGGCCCAGGTCAGGCCATCCGTCGGGTCGGTCACGCTCACGACACAGGCGAGCGCACGGCGGGCGACTTCGATATGCGCTACCGTGAGAGTGCCCCCGGCTTGACGGAAACGGTCAGCGACCAGCAGGAAAAGGGCGGCCGCGCTGTCCCAAGCATCGACCTTGTCAGTTTCGCGATAAGTGCTGAGCGTGCCCTCGAAGTCGTTCCAATAACCTGCGGCGCTCTGATGCGCGACGCACCAGTCCAGCCAGCGCCCGGCGCGTGCAAGGTCGTCGGCCGGACCGCCCGCTTCGACGTTCGCCAGCAGGGCCAGCGCGGCGAGGTGGGAGAAGTAGGGCACGATCCAGACCGGTGCGCCGGAGCGGCCCTGCGGGCTGACCTGCGCGAATGCGCCGTCCGCAAGTTGGCAAGCGCGGATGTGTTGCAGGCAACGGTCAACCGCCGGGCGCACCGCGTCCGGTGCGCGGTTGTCGGCCTGCACCGCGCCGATGCCTGCGGCGCAAAGAGCCAGACATAGAACGGCGGTTTTCATGATTGTCAACTCGAAGCTTTTAAGCCGCGCAGATCTGCGCAGGGTACTAGGCCCAGCGCAACGTCAAGGCACCCCACGTCAGGCCCGCGCCGAAGGCGACCAGTACCAGTACGTCGTCCTTTTTGACGCGGCCTTGTTCCAGTGCTTCGCAGAGTGCGATCGGGATCGTGGCGGCCGAGGTGTTACCGTAGTCGGCGATGTTGACGAAGACCTTTTCGGAGGGTAAGTCGAGTCGTCTGGCTACGGCATCAATGATGCGGGTGTTGGCTTGGTGGGCAATCATCAGCGAAATATCGTTTGAGCTGAGCCCGGCGCGATCGAGCGCACACACGGCACACTCCGACATGTTACGCACTGCCTGCTTGAAGACTTCGTTGCCCTGCATGGTGATGTAGCGTCCCGGCACGTCTGGATTGGGGCGGACGCCGCTATTGGCGATCTCCAGCAGATCGGTCAGGTTGCCATCGCCACCCAGCTTTGCGGAAAGCACGCCTTCGGTGTCGGACGCATGCACGCTGAACACGGCGGCACCCGCGCCATCGCCGAACAGGATGCAAGTGTCGCGGTCCTTCCAGTTGACGATCGCGCTGTTCACCTCGGCACCGATGACCAAGACGTGCTTCGCCAGACCGGAGCGGATCATGCCCCAGGCGAGATGCGCGCCGTAGACGAAGCCGGTGCAGGCGGCACTGATGTCTAACACGCCCGCGTGGAGTGCGCCTATGGCCTTTTGCACCAGACAGGCTACCGACGGGTAGACCGTGTCGGGCGTGGAGGTGGCGACCAGAATCAGGTCGATCTGGTCGGCTGCGATACCCGACTGGGCCAAGGCCGCTGCGGCCGCTCGCGCGGCGAGGTCGGAGGTGTATTCGCCCGGCGCGGCGATGCGTCGCTCGCGGATGCCTACACGTTGTCTGATCCAGGCGTCGCTGGTCTCGACCATCTTCTCAAGATCGGCGTTGGTCAACCGTTTCTCTGGCAACGCCTTACCGATGCCGGTTATCTTTGCTGTTAATGTACGCTCACTCATGCGCGTGTCCACTGGTTTCACCTTTGATCAAAAGAGGGTCAAAGTATATAATATTCCGGCGTCCGTAACAATAGGGGATACACGCAGACGAGGGAGCGAGAGGATGACGAAACGAACAGGGATTGCTATGGCGGGGCTGTTGCTGGTGCAGACACTGTTGGCTGGAGCCGACCGTTTGGCACGGGTCGACGCCGAAGGCGTGTTGCGCTGGACTGACACCGGCGACGAGGTCGCGTTGCTGGGCGTCAACTACTATACGCCGTTTACCATAGATCATGCGGCACTCAAGCGCTTGGGCCTCGACCATCGGCAGGTCATGCGCGATGACGTGGCCCATTTCCGCCGTCTGGGTTTGGGCTGCATCCGTGTCCACTGCTTTGAGCGCCAGTTCAGCGATCGCGAGGGTAACCTGCTCGACAACGAGCATCTGGCGTTGTTGGATGAGTTGATCGACGTCTGCCGCGAGCAGGGGCTCTACACCGTGCTCACGCCGATCGCTTGGTGGGGCGGCGGTGTCTGGACCGAACGCACGCAGGGCTTCTCGGATTTCCACACGATGCGCGAACTGACTGCCGACCGCGCCACTTGGCCGGCCCAAGCCCGTTTCCTCAAGCAGTTCGCCGAGCACGTCAACCGCATCACCGGACGTCGCTATGCCGACGATCCTTGTGTACTCGCCTTTGAGTGCATCAACGAGCCGCTCTATCCGAAGGGTACGCCGGACAGTCTGGTGACCGATTACATCAACACGCTAGCGGATGCCCTACGTGCGAGCGGCACGACCAAGCCGATTTATTACAACTCGTGGCAGGGGCGCAACGCTGCTGCCGGTGCCTCGCGTGTCGATGGCGTCACCTGCGCCATCTATCCCACGGGGTTGGTCGCGGGATATGAGTTGGAAGGCCCGCAGCTCGGTCGCGTCCGTGCGACTTCGCTCCAACCCGACGCCTCGATCGCGCGCAAGTCGCGCATGGTCTACGAGTTCGACGCCGCCGACATGAACGGTTCCTACATGTTCCCGGCCATGGCCCTCTTGTTCCGCTCCGAAGGGGTACAGGTCGCCTCGCAGTTTCAATACGACCCCATGCCGCTGGCGGATGTGAACCGCAACTGGCAGACCCACCACCTGAATCTGGTTTACACGCCGAACAAAGCGATTTCGCTGGCTATCGCCGCCGAGGTCTTTGCCCGCGTACCGCGCGGCGCGTCGTTCACGCCGGCCGATACCGAGATGCGCTTCCCGCCGTTCCGTGTCTCGGCGACAGAAAACCTTTCGGAACTGGTGACCGAGACGCGCTATCTCCACAGCAATGCCACGCGCACGCCGCCGCCCGCCCCGGAGCGGCTGGAACGGGTGTGGGGCTGCGGCATTTCGCCACTGGTTACGTCGTGCGGCAGCGGAGCCTATTTCCTGGATCGTGCGGAGTCCGGCGTCTGGCGCTTGCAACTTTATCCCGATGTCTTTACCGTGGCCGATCCCTTCACCGGTACATCGGAACCCAAGGTGCGGGTGTTGCCGGGGCGTCCCGTTATGACGCTACGCTTGCCGGATCTAGGAACGCGCTTTGCCGTACGGGCGTTCGCCGGCGGCCGTGTCGGGGAGCGCCTCGCGACCGCGCGGGACGGCACATTCGAGGTCGCTCCGGGCGACTATCTGCTGACTCGTGACGAGGCCGCACCCTCCGCCGCGAGTGTGAGCCGCGCGGCGGTGCTGGCGCCGCGTTGGGTCGCGCCGCCGCCCGCTCCCGAAATTGTCGAGCCGTTGCTGCGTGCAACCGCGCGGTCGCAGTGGCGTGCCGGTCTGCCGCTGGAACTGCACGCCGAAGCCGCGCTTGCCACCCAGGTCACGGCGCGGCTGGTGTCGACGGGCGGTCGGTGCATGGAAGTGGCGTTGGCGCGCGCGGAACAGCCGACACGCACATCCGGTCGTTTTACCGGTACGGTGCCGGGGGAAGCGCTCACGCCCGGCGTATGGAACCTCACCTTCCGTGCATCTGGCGCGGGCGGCGTGGCCGAATATCCGCGTGCCGCGACTGCTGGCGCGAAGTGGTCCCCGGCGGAACCGTCGCGGACGGCGGCGCTTATCCAACTGCCGGAGGAACCGCCACGTGCCATCGTTAACGGTACCGGCGAGACATCGGTTACGTGCATTCAAGACGGTGCGCGGCGCGCGTTGCGGTTGAGCGTCGCGGACGTAGGGACCGACCGGGCCGCCGCAGGTTACGTGCTGCCATTCGTGGCGGATGCCGCCACGCTCCGACCGGCAGAACGTAACGGCGCGCCCGATCCACTGGGGTGGGGCTTACGTGTCGTCGCGCGCGGCGGCGCGCCCGGTGCGCGGGTTGAGTTGGGTTTCCGCATGAAGAACAGCCAAGGGCTGGGCTGTAACCTGCGCGCCGGCAACGGCTGGAGCGAGACGATCGTCCCGGCTGCTGATCTCATCCCGTTGTGGGGGTTGCCCGCGCGCGATGCCTTCCGCTGGAGCGAGGTCGAACGCCTGAGTGTGTTGACCGGTGCGTGGTTGTTCCCCGAGGGGACGTCGACGAATGGCGTGAGCATTGATCTCGCCGTGCTGGAGTGGGTGGCGCTGACGCCGGCGTTACGCTTGGACGCAGTGGCCGGCGACGGTGCTTGGAGTCTGTTCGACACTACCGCTTGGTTGCGCGTACCGCTTTGGCAGGCACCCTTGCGGCGCTGGGGGCTGAGCGATGATGAGGGG
This sequence comes from Verrucomicrobiota bacterium, assembly GCA_022704125.1. Lineage (GTDB taxonomy): Bacteria > Verrucomicrobiota > Kiritimatiellia > RFP12 > UBA1067 > DUPH01. The sequence continues at coordinate 6,716 of JAKJHA010000018.1, forward strand.
CGTCCTGCGGTGCATTTGGGTGCGGAACGGTTCGACGGCGAACGCGACAGCCTGTCGCTGCGCGTGCCGTGCGATGGCCGCACCTGCGCGCGGCTGTGGCAGACCGAGGGAGCCGACGCGGTGCTGGTCGTCCGCGCACGGGCGGCGCAACCCCGGACGACCGCCTTCGAGTTGGCTTTGATCGAAAACGACGGCGTGGCGTGGGGAACGAATATCCCGTTGACCGCCGCCTGGCAGACGCATCGCATCCCGTTGCGCAAGCTGAGACTCTTCACGCAGTGGGATCGCGCGATGGCCGACCGGGCTGGACCGCACCTGCGGCTCTCGCGCCTGGCAACGATCAACGTCTGCTTTGGTAAATGGCTCTATCCGCAGGCGGCTGACGTGCCGCACGCTTTCGAGATATCCACCATTGCGGTCGTGCCTGCGCCTTAGCGCCTTATCAGTCAAAAAATTAGCGGAATACTTACACGAACCCAACGAGATACTTACAGTATAAAGGTATCTTTTGGGGTGTTGAGCCTGATTAGGACCGGCGTGGGGTGAACGCAGAGCGTAAGGAGTGGAGATATGGACAGGTACTTGAAGGGTGCGGTGTGGTGCGTGGGCGTCCTGATGACGGCGGTGTTTGTCTCGGGATTGCACGCTGATCCGCTGCCGGTGCCGCTGGTGCATTGGACCTTTGACGGCGGGGCGGCGACCAACTGCGGTAGCGGCGGCTCCTTGTATGACGCGGACGTGTCCGGCGCGGTGGCGTACACCAACGGCATTGCCGGGGGCGGGCTTTGTTTGCTTGGCGGCAGCGAGGGGTATGCGGCGGTGTCTCATGCCCTCGGCGATCAGGGCACCATCGCGTTTTGGTACAAACCGTCCCGATTTTATAATTACCACTCTCTCTTCGATAACATCATGAATCCCGACCAATGGGAGATGTGGATCTACGGCAGCTCGGTCGTGCGCTTCAGGCTGGCAGGCCAAGGGATCGTCTCTTATGACAATCTCAACAACAAGCAAAATGGCACAAATGTCTGGTATCACTTTGCCGTGACCTGGGATCGGTGGGCCGAGACAAACCACGTCCGTCTGTATGTGAACGGTTGCGAGGGCGCGCGCACTCATATCACCGACTGGCTCGTCCCCGGCGCGAAGATTTTCTTCGGCGGGCACAAAGGCAACAATCCGGCAGAGGGCATTCTGGACGATGTACGCATCTACACGACGACGCTGGCAGACACGCAGGTGCAGGCGCTGCACGCCCTGATCGCTGAACAAACGCCGGCGGTGAAGGTGTCGTTTGATGGTGACCTGACGAACACCGGCACGGGCGGCGCGAAGTTTGACGCGACGCTCGTCGGCGACCCCGTCTGGACGAACGGGCTGTACGGCCTCGGTCAGGCGCTGGCGCTGGACGGCGTGGATGACTATGCGTCCATACCGTACCGGCTCTCCACTTCGGGTTCGGTGGCGTTGTGGTACTACGCGCCCGGGCCGTGGTACAACTTCAACTCGATTTTCGACAATTCGGCGGGCGCCAACCATTACGAATGCTGGATTGACGGGGCAGGTAATCTCCAGTTCCGTTCTACGGGATCAGGGTCGCAAAGGGCGCTGGTCGGGCTGGGTAACGGGTCCAACTGCTGGTATCACATCGTCAGCACATGGGACGCGCTCTCCAGCAACATGGTGCTGTATGTCAACGGTGTCGAGCGCAGCCGCATTACTGACACCAACGGCTCGGCGTGGCCGACCCCGGGGACAAATTTTTATATCGGCGGCGGACATTCTGGCAATACACCCGCGCGCGGGGCGGCCTCGGACTTGCAGATCTTCGAGACACCGCTCTCGGCCAGCCGCGTGGCCGAGATTTTCAACGAGAAGCGCGTGCAACAGGGCGGGTTGATCGCATACGTGCCATTCGACGGCACGGCGGTGGATGTTGTCGGCGGCAACGCGGTGGTGCTGGGCGGCTCGCCGACCTACGTCAAGACGCAGGGCGCTTTCTACAAGGGGCTGAGCTGCGGGACGCCGACGGGTAACAGCGGCGACAACGCATCAATCTCCAACGTATTGGGATCGACGGTCGGCACGATCGCGCTGTGGTACTACGCACGCCCTTGGTACAACCACCAGACCCTATTCGACAATCCGGTCTATCAGCAGTATTGGGAATGCTGGATCTATGGAGACGGGCGGCTGGCCTCGCGCGTCAGCGACAAGGTCGGCGGCGGCGATGTCAGGTATGATCTCAATGACCTGCGCGGTCCGGACAACTGGTATCACATCGCGTTCGTCTGGGATCTTGGCATGGGCAAGACATGGCTGTACATTGACGGCGTCGTCCGGCAGACCAGTACGCTGCTAGAAAGCGGCTGGGTCGATCCCGATCCAACGTTGAATCTGGCGGGCGGGCATGCGGGCAATTCCAAGGGCAACGGCATTTGGGACGAGGTACGCGTCTACGATCGCGCTTTGACGGACGACGAGATCGCCGCGCTGACGGTCGTCCTGCCTGAGCCGCCGCCGCGCGGCACAGTGTTCACGCTCCGCTGAGTGTGCTGAATTTAGCGCATCTCATGCGTGACAACCCGTGCCAGTCACCATATTTGGTGGGTGTCGCAAGCGCAGCAGGGAACTCACCTGTTGAACAGCGAGCGGACATAGTCCGCGTTGCGTTTGGCGTCGGCCACGCTGTTCTTTGAGGGGCTGGAGGTTTCAAGCACGATCCAGCCTTTGTAGCCGGTCTCGGTGATCGCGTCAGCCATGCGCTCGAAGAAAGGCTTGTCGTCGTCGAGGTACTTCGGCCCGTTCTTAAAGTGGATTTGAGCGATGCACCCTTTCAGGGTGCGGATCTCGGCGGCCGCGTCATAGCCCTGCGATTTACCGGTGTTGTACACATCGTAATAGATGCGCACGGCGTCGTGTCCCACCGCTTCCAGCAGCCGCAGGTTCTGTTCGGCGCTGAGCATGTTCTCCACCGCTAGCGTGACTCCAGCGGCGGCGGCACGCGGTGCCGCTGCCTTGAGGCGCGCCACGGCCGCGTTGAATTCAGGCTCCTTGATCTGCTTGCCGCTCTGCAGGTCGCCCTTGCCGAAGAACGCCACCAAAACAGTTTTGGCACCGATGTCGCGTGCGGCGTCGATGCACTGCTCCAGCCAGGCCGGTGCACGCGGATCGCTCGCCAGCGGATACTGGTTCAGCAGGCTCATCATGATTGAACAGACCGGAAGCCCCGTGGCTTTCATTTGCCGGTGGAGGCGCTCGCGCGTTCCAGCCTGAAAGATGTCGAGCGTGTCGGCAGCACCACCGGCACCGACCTCGACACCGTCGAGTCCCGCCTGCTTGGCGCCCTCAAGCCCAACCACGCACGCGCCGACGCGGATGGTCGGTTGCGCGGCTGCCGCCCTGCTGTGGGATGCCAGAGCGATGGCGGCCAGCGATCCAGTCGCCTGCCGCATGAAACGTCTACGAGATAGGTTCATTCTGTACTCCTTTTCTTCTCTGCCCACTTTACTTCAGGCGGTAGGCAATCGTCTCATCTTCACGACAGCACCCATTATGACGTGGTCCGGGTTGAAGTCAATCGAATTCGCATTCAGCAAAAGGTAAAAGGCGGGCGTCGCAAAATTCTTAACCTCGAAACTGCGGGGTTGCATTTCGGCAGGGGGACAGGGTATCATTAGCGCCTACTTTTAAAACAAACCGAAGGAGGGACAGATGTCCGAGCAAGTATTGAATTTGACGACGGAGACCTTTGACGAAGCCGTGAAAAGTGGAGTCGTGCTGGTCGATTTCTGGGCGCCTTGGTGTGGCCCTTGCCAAATGCAGACACCGATTCTTGAGAAGCAGGTGGCTCCCGCGGTGAGCGGTCGTGCCAAGGTCTGCAAGGTGAATGTGGACGAAGCTCAGGGCCTTGCGGTGCGCTTCGGCGTCAAGGGAATCCCGGCGATTTTCATCTTCAAGGATGGCGAAATCGTGCAGCAGTTCACGGGGTTGCAGCGCGGGGATGCGTTGGTGTCGGCGTTGGAAGCCGCGCTGGGTGCCTGAGTTTTTCTCTCTTCCGTGTTGACCGTCCGGCTAAATACGTTATTATAAGACGCTTTCCATGTGTTGAGGAAGTGGACTAAGGAGCAATGTTTCATGGCGATTAACAAGAGTGCAGTCAAGCGTACGAAGCAGGCCAGTGCAAGCCGTCTGCGTAACCGGTCGGTGCGGAGCGGTGTGCTGACAGCTCGTAAGAAGGTGCTTGACGCCATTGGTGCGGGGAACAAGGAAGAGGCGCAAAAGCTGTATTCCGAGTATTCTTCGAAGTTGGACAAGGCGGCAAAAAAAGGCGTGATTCCCAAGAACAACGCCAACCGCAAAAAGTCGCGCGTGGCGCTCAGCATCGCCAAGATGGCGTAAAGCGCTCGCGTTCGTTGTCGCATTCACTCATTACCGGTCGCCGCACGTCAGTGGGGGGACCGGATTTTGTGTTTAGACCACTGACGAGGACGATGTGCGGACGTTGAGAGTCAGGGACTTGGGGCGTGATGCCGGATACCGTGAGGTATTCTCCCTTCAGGAGCAGATACACGCGCAGCGGGTGGCGGGCGAGTGTCCGGATACGTTGCTGTTGCTGGAGCACCGTCCGGTTTACACATTGGGGCGTTCCGCCACCGAGTCGCACGTGCTCTATTCCGAGGAACGCCTGCGTGCGCTCGGCATTGAGCGAGTTACGACCACACGCGGTGGCGATGTCACCTACCACGGCCCGGGGCAGTTGGTGGGCTACCCGATCTTGCATTTGGGAGAAGCTGGGCTGCGTGTGCTGGAGTATATCGACGCACTGGAGGAAACTCTGATTCGTGCCGTGGCGACGTTCGGGATTGCGGCCGGACGCGACGTGCGTAACCGAGGCGTGTGGGTGGGCAATGCGAAGCTTGCGGCGCTGGGGATACGCGTTTCGCGCCATGTGACGATGCACGGCTTTGCATTGAACGTGTCACCCCGCATGACGGATTACAGTGGCATTGTGGCGTGTGGATTGCAGGATGCCGACGTCACGTCGCTGGCCTTGCTGTTGGGCGAGACACCGGACATGGCTGATGTGAAGCGGCGGGTTGAGACCTCCTTCCGCGAGGTCTTCGGATACAGGGAGGAACTATGAAAACAAGATGGCGCACGGTTGGCCAGATCGTGGTGTCGATGGTGTTGGTGCCGCAACTCTTTGTATCGGCCTACTACTTCCCGCTGCTGATCTCAGGCCCGCGTCGTTGGGAGTTTTGGCAAGTCATCGCGAGTTTGGGCTTGAGCATCTCGTGGATTGCCGCGCCGTTTTTCGTTGCCGCAGCCGGGCTGTATCGTGTACTGATCCAGTGTCGCGTGCCTTATGGGGTCGTTTTCTTGAGTATGCTGGCTGCGGGATTTGGTGGTGTGGCACTCTGGAACACTCTGATCTTTGATCTGTTCAGCTATCTGCGCTCAACATTGCCGGTGCTGCTCTGTTGTACTGTCACCATCGGTTACATGCTCGCAGCGCGCATCTACAGGGCGGGTTTGCCGACAGTCGCGCAGAACAAGGATAAGGAAGAGTTGAACTTGCCGGAGTAACCCGCTGCATGTTATAGTCCCGCACAATTGAAGCAGACCTTTTTTCTTTTGGAGCAGAGCTTGATGAAACTAGTATTCGGATGCGATCACGGTGGATTGGATGTTAAGCAAGCTGTCATCAAAATGTTGGCGGCGCGTGGAGATGCGGCAGAAGACTTTGGCACGTTTACCGCCGATTCGGTCGACTATCCAGACTTTGCAATCAAAGTCGCCGAACAGATTGCCGAGAAACGCGCGGATGCCGCGATTTTGGTTTGCACGACCGGAATTGGCATGAGTATCGCGGCGAACCGTTTTGCCGGTGTGCGTGCGGCGCTCTGCGGGTCGGTCGCGGCTGCCGTCAAGTCGCGCACGCATAACGACGCCAACGTCTTGGTCTTGGCCGGCACGATCGATCCCGAAGTCGCCGCCGATATCGCACGGACTTTTCTTGAGACGCCGTTCTCGCAGGAAGGGCGCCACGCGCGCCGTATTGACAAACTTGAGCGCGGTGGACGCCTGTCCGAAATCTCCCACCTCGCCGAGGCTGACCCCGAGGTTCATGCGGCGGTTGTCGGACAGATCCATCAGGAGAACAGCACGATCAACCTGATCGCTTCCGAGAACACGGTGTCGCGCGCGGTGCGCGAAGCCTCGGGCAGCGTGCTGACCAACAAATATGCGGAGGGTTATCCGGGGCGGCGCTGGTACAGCGGTTGCGTTCCGGTGGATACTGCCGAGACCTTGGCGATCGAACGCGCCAAAACGTTGTTCGGTGCCGAACATGCCAACGTGCAGCCGCACTGCGGTAGTTCGGCCAACATGGCTGTCTACTTCTCGGTCCTCAAGCCCGGCGACACGATTCTCTCGATGAGCCTTGACCAAGGCGGACACCTGACGCACGGCAGCCCGGTCAACTTCTCGGGCCAACTCTTCAACATCATCCCTTACTGCGTCTCGCCAGAAACCGAGGTGCTGGATTATGACGATATTGAAAAGCTCGCGCTGGCGCATCGGCCGCGCCTGATCGTGGCCGGTGCCAGTGCCTATCCGCGCGTGCTTGACTTCCCTCGCTTCCGCAAGATTGCCGACGCCTGCGGTGCGATGCTGATGGTAGACATGGCGCACATTGCGGGCCTTGTGGCCGGTGGCGTACACCCGAGTCCGGTGCCGTATGCGGAGTTTGTGACCACGACCACGCACAAGACGTTGCGCGGTCCGCGCGGCGGCCTGATCCTCTGCCGAGAGGCGTTTGCCAAAGCGGTCGACAAGACGGTCTTCCCCGGCCTGCAGGGCGGTCCGCTTGAAAACATTATCGCGGCCAAGGCGGTCTGTTTCAACGAGGCGTTGCAGTCGGCGTTCAAGGATTACGCGAAGCAGGTCGTGGCGAACTGCAAGGCGCTGGCCGCGACTCTCACGGCGCGTGGCTTCCATCTGGTCTCCGGCGGCACGGACAACCATCTGATGTTGGTGAATGTTGCGCGCAATGGTCTTACCGGTAAGGACGCCGCCGCTGCTCTGGACGCGGCGGGGATCATCTGCAACAAGAACACCATTCCCTTCGACAAGAATAGTCCGTTTGTGACCTCCGGCATTCGCATCGGTACTGCATCGGTCACAACGCGCGGCATGCGGGAGCCCGACATGCAACGGATTGGTGGCTGGATCGCCGACATCCTTTCCGATCTCTCAAATACGGCGCTAATCGAGAAGGTGCGCACGGAAGTCGCTGCCTTGACCGCTACGTTTCTAGTGCCATGAACGCGAAGAAAAAGATCTATCTCTCCGGCCCGATCATGGATGAACATCCCGATCTGGCAGCGACGTGGCGTGAGCGGGCTAAAGAAGCCCTGCGCGACCATTTTATCCTGCTCGACCCGATGCGGCGAAATTTCAAAGATCGCGAGGTCGACAGCGCCAATGAAATCGTCGAGTTCGACCTGCAGGATGTACGCGATGCCGACATCCTGCTGGTGAACTATAACAAGTCCTCGATCGGCACATCGATGGAGGTCTTTTTCGCGGCACACAATCTGGGCAAATTCGTGGTGGCTTTTTCGCCGTTCTGCTTTCAGGACTGTTCGCCCTGGATGGTGCGCTACTGTACCAAGATCCTGCCGTCGCTTGATGCGGCGATCGACTATATCCGCGACAATTTTATCGCAAGACACGTTGAATAGGTAATAACTAAGAATTAATAACGAAGAATTAATAACGAAGAACGAAGAAGTAAGAACTAAGAAGTGAAACAGGGTGGCGGGATTGATTGGGAGAGATGGGCGCCGAGGGATCGCGCGGTGCTTATGTTTATCCGGTGTGAAGGACGGCTTCTGCTGATCGTCAAAAAAAGAGGATTGGGCCAAGGCAAGGTGAATGCGCCTGGCGGACGCATCGAGCCGGGAGAGACGCCCGAGCAGGCGGCGGTGCGCGAAACGCGCGAAGAGGTGGGGTTGACGCCCAGCGGCCTGCGCCTGGCCGGTCACCTTGATTTTGCCTTTATGGACGGCTATTCGCTGGGCTGTTGCGTCTTCACCGCTGATGCCTATGACGGCACGCTCACGGAGACCGACGAGGCCGCGCCTTTCTGGTGTGCGGAATCCGACATCCCGTACGACCGCATGTGGGCCGACGACCGGCTGTGGATTCCGCTGATGCTCGACGGCAAAGCGTTCGAGGGCCGCTTTGTTTTCGACGGTGACCGGATGCTCTGGCACCGGTTGACGCTCATGCGTCAATAACCAGTTCGGACGAGGCGAAGAAGGGATCGCTCGTGTAGCGCAGGCCCAGGCGCCGCAAGCCCGCTTCGTCGCCGGGCGTCACCATGTGAGTCAGGTGCATCTCGCAGTCGCGCAGATCGATCAGTCGTTCCATCGCAATCTGGGCGGCGGGATTGGTCGCGCAACTGACCGCGAGTCCGATCAATGCCTCGTCGAGATTCAGACTGGTGTATTTGCCCTTGAGGATGTCGTGTTTCATGTGCACGATCGACTGCACGACCTGCGGGGCGATCAGATGGATCTGGTCTGGAATGCCCGAGAGTTCCTTGATCGCGTTCAGAACCATGCTCGCTGCCGCATGCATCTGCTCGGAGTTCTTGCCCGTGACGATCCGCCCGTCTTTGAGTTGCATGGCTGCGCCGCAGAATATCCCGTTGCGCCCCTTGCCTTTTTTCATGGCGTCTTGGCCCGCTTGGCGCGCGGGCGTCACGACCGCCCGGTCTTCCGGAACCAAGTCCAGCTTTTGCATCAACAATTCGATGCGGTCCACGGTGATGTGTTCAGTCTGTCCGGATGAGAATTCACAGAGGTGGCGGAAGTAGCGTCGGATCACCTCCTGTTTGGCCGCTGCACAGACGACCGCCTCGTCGGTGATGCCGAAGCCCACGCGGTTGACACCCATATCGGTCGGCGATTTGTAGGGACAGGGCTCGCGGGTGATTTTCTCCCAAATGGCGCGCAGTAACGGGAAGGCATCGACGTCGCGATTGTAGTTGATCGCCACCTTTTCGTAGGCTTGAAGATGGTAGGGGTCCACCATATTGGCATCGTTGAGATCAACCGTGGCGGCCTCATAGGCGATGTTGACGGGATGTTCCAGCGGTAGATTCCAGACCGGGAATGTTTCAAATTTGGCATAGCCCGCCAAACGTCCCGCATTGCGGTCGTGGTAGAGTTGGGTGAGACAGGTGGCCAGCTTGCCGCTGCCGGGGCCCGGCCCCGTCACGACCACGATCGGCCGTTCGGTTTCGATGTACTCATTCGCCCCGTAACCGTCGGGACTGACGATTGTATCGACGTTGGCGGGGTAGCCTTGGGTCACGTAGTGATAATAGACCTTGATGCCGCGGTGTTCGAGGCGGGCGCGGAACTGCTTGGCGGCATGCTGCCCGCAAAAACGGGTGATGACCACGGCGCGGATCAGCAAGCCCCAACTGCGCAGGCCATCGATTAGCTTGAGCGCGTCGGTGTCGTAAGAGATACCGAAATCCGCGCGCATTTTTTTGCGTTCGATGTCGCCTGCAAAGACACAGAGCACGATCTCGGCCTTGTCCTTGAGCTTTTGCAGGAGGCGTATTTTGACATTCGGATCGTAGCCGGGCAGGACACGAGCCGCGTGCATATCGTGCATCAACTTGCCGCCGAATTCGAGATAGAGCTTGTTGCCGCTCTTTTCGGCGCGGCGCTTGATTTCCTCGGTTTGTTCGGCGAGGTACGTGTCATTGTCAAAACCGATCGTGTTCACCATAAATAACCTGCCTCTGCACAATGGGGAGGGAAACTAAAAACCGGTCAACCGCCAATGCGTGACCGGGACAGGACTATAGCGCAAAACAGGTGGCGACGTAAACCCATTTTCTAGGTGTGTGCGATCAAGCGATACCGATGTCGCCGCAACGAAACCATCCTCCCGCGCATCGGAAGGCGGATCGAGAGGACACTCGTCCTCCAATCTTCGCGCCTTCGTGTCTTCGCTTGAAACAACCGGGCTATGCCCCTCAAAAAATCTGTGCCCATCTGCGTCCGTCTGCGGTTGAGAAAACGAACCATGCCTTTTCACCAGAAGCGCATGATCTTCGCACACCCCTGTCACTAACCGCGCCGACTACGCCGAAATCACAGTGCCCTTGATTCTTTGTATCCGCTTTCCGTATACTGAAACCATCAAGTTGTCAGAAGAGGCAAGGAGCGTCAGATGAAATGGTTTCAGGAAAAAATGGTTTGCGGTGGCTCTTGCAAAACCTTTCATGGCATGGGCGTCTCGCCCATGAAACACGGGCAAGATGCCCGTGCCACACCTGCAAGCAAAAGGTTTGGCAAGAGCCTTTACGGGATGATGGTAGGGGTTCTGTTATTCGCGGGTTGCCGGTCTGACAAGGGGGGGGACTTTCAGGCGGATGCGCCTCAAGGCGGCGTCACGTTTTATGTCTCAACCAAGGGCAATGATGCCTGGTCCGGCAGTTTGCCCAAGCCGAACTGGACGGGAACGGATGGGCCATTCGCCACAGTGACCCGCGCGCGCGATGCCGTCCGTGCGCTGAAAGCATCCGGGGCGCTCTCGGTACCGGTGACGGTTCTGTTGCGCGGGGGCCGTTACTACGTCACCGAACCGCTCCGGTTCGGGGCTGAAGACTCGGGAACCGAATCGTGTCCGGTCACGTACGCCGCATACCGAGGGGAAACGCCCGAGCTGATCGGTGGTCGGCAATTGACTGGGTTCCAGTCGGCGAAAAACGGGCAAGTGTCGCTTGCGCTGCCTGAGGTCAAGGCAGGCACATGGTCGTTCCGGTCGCTGTTCGTCAACGACGAGCGGCAGGTCCGGGCACGCTTTCCGAATATCGACCCTGCCGACCCATATCGGCGGGGCTTCTTGTACAACGGCGTCCGCAGTGGGTTGGGGAATGTGGTCGGCTGCATCCATAACGCCGGCGATTGGATGGAGTACAAGATGACGGTTCCTGCCGCTGGCGATTACACTTTCTGGATGTTTTACGCGGCGATGAACAACAGCCCCTCAATGAAAGCGGGTATGTCGGATCGCACTGAGTTGATCGTGGACAACGGCACGCCTATCCCGCTGCAGAGCCTGCCCGATACGGGTGGGTGGAGCACCTTCAAATGGAGCGCCGCCGCGACCGTCACACTGACGCCCGGTGAGCACGTCATGCGTTGGCGGAATGCGAAGGGTGGGGGGCTGAATCTGGTGGCCTATGCGTTCTGCAACGATCCGGCCTGGAAACCCGTAGACGAGACTCCGTCAGCCGTCGCCGCCGGACGCCATCTCATTTTGGTCAGGGCGGCCGATTTCGTCGCCTCGCACGGGAAGCAGTTGGCGGTGAGTGGCTTCAGTGGTAAGAAATCGGCCACCCTCATCTCGTGTCCGCCCGATGTCTTCAAGCCCGCTTGGTTGGCGCCCGATGTTGAACTCCACGTCTACCAGTCTGGCTCGTGCCGGGCGTTCATGGAGATTGTTTCGATCCAGAGCTATGATCCTGTAACCCATGACATCAAGCTGCAGGGCCCGGAGTGTCTGGCACCGCTGGCGGCGGGGGATCGTTACTACGTGGAAAATGTCTTTGAGGAACTCGACAGCCCCGGCGAGTGGTATTTGAATCGGCAGACCGGCGTTCTAAGCTACATGCCCAAACCGGGCTTCACGGACAAATCCGAAGTGATCGCGCCGACTGTGAAGCGCATTTTTGACATTCAGGGTGTGGATGGAAAAGAGCCGGTGACGTACCTGCGTCTGTCCGGACTGACGCTCCGCTGCACGGACTGGGAACTGGGTGACGGCTGCATCGGGTACGGCATGGGCAGTGACGGGGTGGTGTATCTCGGAAATGCCGAGGGTTGCGTAGTGGAAAACTGCGAGTTCCGCAATACCGGGAAATATGCGGTGTGTATCAAGGGCGGTCGTGGAAACCGTGTCGAGGGGTGTGAGATCGCGCACAGTGGTAGCGGCGGTGTGCTGATTCTCG
>JAKJHA010000237.1 GCA_022704125.1 Verrucomicrobiota bacterium
CCGCCGCGCCGATGAGCAGACCGTCAATTATGTGGAGAGCCACGATCAGGCGCTGGTCGGCGGCAAAACCTTCTTCTTCCAACTGGTCGATGCCGCGATCTACGACGCTATGTTGCGCACGGCCAGCAACCTCCAGACCGAACGCGGTGTAGCGCTTCACAAACTCGCCCGCTTGGCCACGTTGGCGACCTCCGGTCACGGCTACCTCAACTTCATGGGCAATGAGTTCGGCCATCCCGAATGGATCGACTTCCCACGAGAGGGCAACGGTTTTTCCTATCACTACGCGCGCCGTCAATGGGGATTGCGCGACAACCCTGACCTGTACTACTGGTGCCTAGGCGAATTTGACGAAGCGATGATTGGACTGATTCGCGAGAGCGAGGCGCTTGAGGGGACCGTCCCCCGCAGGCTCTTTGTGTCAGACTCTGACAAGCTCCTAGTCTTTGAACGCGGACCGCTGATCTTCCTCTTCAATTTCCACAGCGAGGCTTCGGTGTCAGACTACCCGGTCTTGGTGCCGCCCGGTTCCTATCGGCTGGTCTTGGACAGTGACGAGCCGCGCTTCGGCGGGCAGGGACGCATCCAGTCGGGGCAGACGTTCGGGCTGTTGACAGAAATGCGCGGTAACGAGCGGTGTTCTGTCATCAAGATTTATTTACCTTGTCGTACCGCTATGGTTCTTGAGCGCAGGCGTTCGTGAGAGAAGATAAAGGACACGGCAGGAACGGCTCGGATGCCATGCGGAGCGTAAAACGGCAAGGGGAGACCAAGGATATGAAGCGGGGAGTTGTTTGGTTGGTAATCGTAGGTGTTTGCTTCTGGGCTGCACTCGAAGGGGGCGCGGCGAGTACACCCGATTTCGTGGTTGCGCCGGACGGGAGTGACGCGGGTGCGGGCACGGTCGCGCAACCCTTCGCCACGCTGGACCGGGCGCGACGCGCGGTGCGCGATCTGAAGCGTCAGGAGCCGGAACGCCAGCGTCCCATCATTGTGCGCGTACGCGGCGGCACCTACCGTCTGGAGCAGCCGCTGACATTCACGCCCGATGACTCCGGTACTGCTGCCGCACCGATTGTTTACGAGGCGGCCGAGGGCGAGCAGCCATTGCTCAGCGCCGGGGTGCCTGTCAGCGGTTGGCGTGTCACGCCGGAAGGCCGCTGGCAAGTTGAACTGCCTGCGGCCGCGCGCGGCGGATGGGTCTTTTCTCAACTGTACGTCAACGACCAGCGCCGCTTCCGTCCGATGTGGCCGCGCGAGGGATACCGCTTTGTCGCGGCGGCCTCGCCGGTCGAGCCGAATGTCTGTCCTGACCGCTTTGTCTATTACGAAGGCGACATCCTGCCGACGTGGCGCAATCTTGCCGAAAAAGAGGTCTGCATCGTCCACAACTGGAACCTCTCGCGCTTCCCGATCCGTGCCATCGAATCGGCATCCCGCACGGTGATTCTCGCCGGCCGGACTTGGCATCCCACGTTGAACGATATCACGCCGCGTAACTGGTACCGCGTCGAGAATGTGATCGAGGCTTTCGATCAGCCGGGCCAGTGGTATCTGGATCGTGAGCGCGGTGTGCTCACATATATTCCGCTGCCGGGCGAAGACCCTGTCACGGCGTGCGTGGTTGCGCCGCGCCATGCGACGGTCATCACGCTGGCCGGTGATGTCGAGGCGGGCACGACGGTCGAGCATCTCGTCTTTCGCGGATTGACGCTGGCCCACAACGGCTGGAACGTGCCAGCCGAAGGATACTCCTATGCGCAGGCGGAAGCGCCGATCATCGGCACGTTCACGGCGCGCAACGCGCGGCATGTACGCGTCGAGCGTTGCACGGTGCGCCACACCGGCACCTATGCGGTGGACTTCGGCAACGGCTGTCGCGACTGCGTCGTCGACAACTGCGAGTTGTTCGATCTCGGTGCTGGCGGTGTGAAGATTGGCGTGGCTTGGAAGGGGGAGGAAGACCCGCGCAACTACGCATATGCATGCACCGTTCGCGAAACGCTGATCGCGTATGGCGGACGCGTCCATCCCGCTGGCGTCGGTGTCTGGATCGGCCATGCCGCTTCCAACACCGTCGCGCACAACACGATCCACGACCTCTACTACAGCGGCGTTTCAGCCGGTTGGAAGTGGTGCTTCGGTCCCAATCCTGCCTGCGCGAACCGTATCGAATGGAACCGCATTTTTCGCATCGGTCAAGGCGTGCTCTCCGATATGGGCGGCATCTACATGCTCGGCGAGCAGCCCGGATCGGTCGAGCGCTTCAATGTCATGTATGACATCCGACGGTCGCGCTACGGCGGCTGGGGCGTCTACTTCGATTCGGGCAGCTCGCATATCCTCGTTGAGAACAATCTGGTTTACGACGCCGAGGATGGCGGCTTGTTCCACGGCAGTGCTTCCAAGAACAACATCGTGCGCAACAACATCTTCGCGTTCGGCGGGAAAAACCAACTGATGGCTGATACCTCTTCCGAGGGCGATCCGCTGCGCGTGGAGCGCAACCTCTTCGTCTGGCAGCAACGCGACCTGTTCCTGCACGCGCCGCCAGCCCACTGCCGTTTTGCCAGCAACCTCTATTGGCGCGTGGGGAGCAGTTCCAATGCCTTGCTGGCGGCCGACACGCCGATCGGCGGTTGGCTCGCGCGGGAGCCCGGCGCCTGTGTCGCCGATCCGCTTTTTGTCGACGCGGCGCGCCGCGATTTCCGTCTGGCCGACAACTCACCCGCACTTAAGCTGGGCTTCGTGCCGTTCGATATTTCGGCGGCAGGTCGCCGCGTCCGCGCCAACACCACCGACACGTTGCCGCGTCCGCCCGGGGCCTACGCTCCGGCACCGCTTGAGCCCGAACTGCCGCTTGCCGAAGATTTTGAAAAACTGGCTGTCGGGCAAGGAATCCTCGGCTGGCATCTTGCATCCGGCGGTCGTGATGAGCTGGTGCAGGTGACCGACGAAGTGGCGGCCGGCGGACGACGTGCGCTGCGCGTGCGCGATGAACTTGAGGGCTATGAGCCCCATTTTTATGCTTACTCTGTACGTCGGCAGGGCATGGTGGCCTTTTCCTGTGACCTGCGTATCGGTAAAGGCGCGCAACCCAGCCTGGAACTGCGTGATGTCGATCCGTGGTACGCGTCCGGCCCGATGATCTCGATCGACGGGGATGGCCTGATGCGCGGTATGCACGGGAAGGAGTTGCTGAAAGTTCCGTACCATGCTTGGTTCCATGTCGAACTGCGAACCGGGGTCGGCGATGCCTGCAACGGTCGGTATGAGGTGCGTGTACGTTTGCCGGGTGAGACGCAGGCGCGGGTGTTCACGGACTTGCCGTGCGCGTCGGGATTCAAGACGCTGGGATGGGTTGGCTTCTGCAGCAATGGCACGCTCGGTTCGGTCTATGAGGTCGATAATCTTGTTTTGACGCCTGCTCCGTGAGCGGGCGGGAAAGGTGTGTGGCATGAAACGTAAAGCGTGTGTGGTGTTGGCGGGGTGGTTGTGCTGTACGGGGCTGTTGGCGCGCGAACCGGTGTGGATCTTCAACAACGGTCCTGATGTCCGACTGATGTCAGTCGGTCAGGGGCAACTCTGCGCGGAAGTCGGTCTCACGAAACTGGTGCCGACCGGCACCGACCTGACCGTGACGATGCCGATGGGCGCGGCGGATGCGTTCCCGGCCGCAGAACGCCCCTTCTTTGCCCTGCGCTACAAATACCGCACTGCGATACGGCAGGGCGGACTGTTTTTTACGACCGATACGCTGACCTCGCTGTCCGACAAGAGCTACTCGCAGTTTTCGGTGACCGGCGACAACACGTGGCGCACGGTGATCATTGACATGCGCACCTTCGCCCACAAGGAGTGGAAGGGCACGATCACTGGTTTCCGTCTCGACCCGACCAATCCCAGCACTACGGATTCCGCCTGCGAAATCTCGCGCTTCGGCTTCTTCCCCTCGCACGAGGCGGCGCAACGCTTCCTCGACGCGGCCGTAGACGCAGCCGACTATTCGCAGCCCACGCGGTTTCTCGCGCCGATGCAGCAGGTGCAGGTTCCCGGTGGTTGTCTGTCCGACGGTTATGATCGCAATGACTACCTGTTGCGCTCGACCGAGGTGGCGCAACCGTCCGAAACAACGGTCGTCCGCTTTCAGCCGAAAGACGGCGGCGACGAACGGGTGATTCCGTTTTGCGATACCAACCGTCGC
>JAKJHA010000238.1 GCA_022704125.1 Verrucomicrobiota bacterium
CAAGCAGGTGCTTGACGGTCTCTATCATGAGCATGCCGAGTGGACGGGTGCCTATGTGGATCAGCATGTGCAAG
Source organism: Verrucomicrobiota bacterium (assembly GCA_022704125.1). Classification (GTDB taxonomy): domain Bacteria; phylum Verrucomicrobiota; class Kiritimatiellia; order RFP12; family UBA1067; genus DUPH01. Next base: position 75 of record JAKJHA010000238.1, read on the forward strand.
CCGCGCTGGAGTGGTCGAAAGAGCAGCATGCGCTCGTCATCCATGAGCCCACGGAGGCGGACCGCGCCGCATTGCGTGCCACCGCACAGCCGATGTTTACCGATTATGTGTCCCGTATCGGCGCTAAGGGCATCGATGCCGAGGCGGTCCTTGCATATATCCGCAGTCAGTTGCCCTAGCCCGGGAATCCTCCCATGTTACAAATACTGATCAATATCGAAAAAAAGATCTGTGCCGCCGGGATGGCTGTGTCGAGTGTCCTTTTGGTCACCTTAGTCCTGCTCTCAGGCGCGAACGTGGCCTGCCGTCTGGCCGGACATCCCATCAGCGCAAGCTACGAGCTATCCGGATTCTTCGGTGCACTGCTCGTGGCGCTCGCGCTTGCCGATACACAACGCAAGCGCGGACATGTCGAACTGGACCTGTTCACGCGTTTGTACACGCCCAATGCCCGGCGCTGGGTCGGTACCTTCAATGTATTTGCGGGTGCTGTGCTGATGGCTGTCGTGGGTGGGCAACTGATCAATCGCGCCTGTGCGCTGCTGCGGGCGGGCGAGGTTTCCGAGACCCTGAAGCTGCCCTATCCGTGGCTGATGATCGGCGTAGCCGGCGGACTTTTCCTGCTGACGGCATCATTCCTGACCGACTTTGCAGTGCTTGCGTTCGGTCATCTCAAAAAGGACGCCTACGAACAGCAGCGCGCGCAGACGGTCAACCCGATCTGCGACGAAACTGAAACGGGACGGGCCAAAGAGCCGACGACCGAAATCTCGTCGCGGAAGTGGCTGGTGCTTGGGCCGGGGTTGCTGATCGTGGCGGGCGCGGCACTCTGGGCTCTCATCCATTTCAGCCTTGTCGCCGTCAGTCCTGCCATGATCGGGTATCTCGGGATCGGTATCATGCTGACCCTCATCCTGCTCGCCGGTATGTCGCCGGGCTTGGCGATGCTGCTCGCGGGTTTTATCGGACTGCTGGCGCTCAACCCACCCGCCACCGCAACCGCGCTGATGAACGGCACGGTCGGTGCGGAGGTCTGGTCGGTCTTTTCGAACTACGGCTTTACGGTGATTCCGCTCTTTGTGCTGTTGGGTGAGGTGATCTATCATGCGGGCTACAGCGACCGCCTGTTCCGTGCTGCCCAGGCGTGGTTCGGGCACACGCGCGGTGGACTCGCGGTGACCACGATCTTGGCGTGTGCGGGATTTTCGGCGATCTGTGGCTCGAACACCGCTACCGCCGCCACCATGAGTTCGGTTGCGCTCAAGCCCATGGGGCGCAACAACTATCACCCCGAACTGAAGTGCGGCAGCATCGCCGCCGGATCCACGCTGGGCTCGGTGATTCCACCGAGCATCGTGTTGGTGGTGTACGGGTTGTACACCGGACAGAGCATCGGCAAGCTCTTTGCGGGCAGCATCCTGCCCGGTATCATGCTGACGATGTTGTTCGTGCTGACGGTGAAGGTCATTCTGTGGCGTCATCCCGACTGGGCGCGGACCGGTACGCGAGGTTCACACCGTCGGCGTTTCGCGTTGTTGCCGCAGGTGCTTGAAGTCGCGGTGCTCTTCGCCGTGATCATGGTCTCGATGTTCTCGGGATGGGTGACGCCTACTGAAGCGGCCGGACTCGGCGCGTTGCTTGGAATTGTTGGTTGTCTGGTACGCGGGCGACTCTCGGGCCGGCAATTCATAAATGCTACGGTGGCGACCCTGCGCATCACCGCGATGGTCTTTCTGATCCTGGCCGGTGCCACAGTGTTCGGGCGCTTTCTGGTGCTGACGCGTCTGCCTTTCGAGTTGACCGACTGGGTCGCGCAGATGAATCTGGCGCCGACATTGATCCTGCTCTTTATGGTGGGATGCTATCTGGTCGGCGGCTGCATCATGGACGCGCTGGCGTTCTTGTTGATTTCGCTGCCGCTCTTCCAGCCGCTGGTGACGCGCATGGGATATGACCTGATTTGGTTTGGACAGGTGGTCTGTCTGGTTACCACGCTCGGCGCGATCACGCCGCCGGTCGGTGTCTCCTGCTTTGTTGTCGCGGGAATGTCACCGGACGCCAACGCCGCGCAGGTCTTTCGCGGCGCGATGCGCTTTCTGCCCGCCTACCTGATCGTCTTCAGCCTGTTGTTGTTCGTCCCGGATCTCATGGTCGGCTGGCTGGCCGGACAGGTCAAGTAATAGGCAGGGGTATGCGATGCCATGCGTTTTTTAAGTTGAAGCGACATGGGAGAAGGGGGATACTGTGGGCCGAACATGCGTGTAGTCTTTACATCTCACGGGAATGGCGGGGCGGGGGAGGTACTTGATTTCTTGGCATCGGCCGTTCGGGAGGGGAATGACGCGGTGGTGCCGGCCGCGTGTGTGCCTGTGTTGGTGTGGGAGGGGCGTTGTCGGCCGAATCGCGAAGGGATGTTTGAGTTCCGGCTGAACGCCCAACCGCAACGCTGCGGAATGGCGGAGCGTGCACTGGCGGTGTGCCTGATGGTTGTCTGTTCGCCGGTGATGCTGTTGACGGCGTTGCTGATCTGGATGTGCGACGGACGGCCGGTGATTTTCAGGCAGATGCGCTATGGGTATCGGGGCGCGCCTTTCACCGTGTTCAAGTTCAGAACCATGACGCGGCATGCGGAACGGCTGCATGCCGACTTGCAGCGGGAGGACGGACAACCGGAGCGGCTTTTCAAACTTGAGCATGATCCGCGCGCGACCCGGCTCGGGAACGTTCTGCGGCACATGTTCGTTGACGAGTGGCCGCAACTGATCAATGTCGTGCGGGGAGAGATGCGCCTGGTTGGGCCGCGCCCGTTGCCGGAGAGCGACCAAGGGCATTACACGCGGCCGGGGCATGCGCTGCGGCTGGAGGGCTTGCCGGGAATGACGGGGCTGTGGCAGGTGTCAGGCCGCAATCGACTTACGTTTGACGAGATGTGTCTGCTCGATGTCTACTATCTGTGTCATCGTTCAGTGCGGTTTGATCTTACGCTGGCGGCGCGGACGCTCGGGGTGGTGCTCCAGCAGATAGGCTTGGCCCGCAAAGCCGAGCGCGGCTGCGAGTAGGCTGGGGATGTCGAATGCGCAGGCGGCGGCGACGATTAACAGGATGGCGATCCAGCCGTTATGGGTGACAAAGGCGGCGTCGCCACATGTCACGCGCAGGCGTTCTCGCGCGGCCGGTGTGAGGTGCAGGGTGATGCTACGCATGTGAGGAATGCAGAGGGGCAGCGGGTGGTCGGCGATCCAGAGGCCGGGATGACCGAGTGCGCACGGACGTTTCCTGTCGCACAGAACTTCAAGATCACCGTCGCGGGTCAGGCTGAGGCTGATGCGCGGATGCGGGGAGGCGCGCAGTGCGGCGATGCGGAGCGTGACCGGGCTTTGTTTGTGTTGCAACCGGCGCACGGCTGTGCGGAGCGCCTCAGCCAACATGCCGCTGTCCGGTGCGTCTGGGTCCAGTGTGACGCAGAGGTAGAAGTCGCCCGAGTGTCTCAGGCGGGCAAGCCAGACCGCTGCAGCGGCACCCAGCGCCGCCGAGGCAAAGGCGGGGAATCCGGCCCCGGCCAGTATGCCGGCTGCGGCCGTGATCATCGGCAAGATCAGATAAGCAGGCATGTCATCAGCATAATCGCGGGGGCTTCTTTTGGCAATAGCGCGTTGTGGGGTTAGCAGTTAGCTGATCTCGGAGTTGTAAGGAATTCTATGTCTCTATACCTTGTACAGGGTGCGGTTTACGGTTTTGCGGCTGCGGTGCAGCCCGGTCCATTTCTGGCCTATCTGGTTTCTCTGGCGTTGCGCAGCGGTTGGCGGCGGGCATTGCCTGCCGTGCTGGCACCGCTGCTGAGCGATGGTCCGATCATCGTGCTGGTGCTGATCGTGCTGAGCAGCGTCCCGCCGTGGTGGATACAACTGTTACGGTTTGCTGGCGGTTTCTTCATTCTCTATCTTGCTGCGGGGGCGTTGCGTTCCTGGCGACACCCTGAGACGGTCGCGTTGTCAGACCACCCTGATCGGAAAGGCGTGTTCCGTGCCGTGCTTCTGAACCTGTTAAATCCATCTCCCTATGTGTATTGGGGTTTGGTGGGCGGGCCGCTGCTGCTGTCGGGATGGCGTGAAACGCCTGTTAA
>JAKJHA010000239.1 GCA_022704125.1 Verrucomicrobiota bacterium
GCGAGACGCTGCGCGTCGCGCGTCGCCATGACGCCCAGCATCTCGCCGTTGGCGTCGATGACGCGGACATTCGGGACACGGATTTTGAAGTTTACTCGGGTAAACGAAGCGATAGCTCACCTCCATTGTTCAACCGCTCTCATGCGGTGTGTTGTTGTTATCCTCTTGTGAGAGTGCCGCCGGGCGGAATGATCGAAATGGCCGTATCCACTCCACCGCTCCAGCACCGTGCTGCGCCCCCTCACTCTGTCATTGCGGCCCTCAAACATTCCATGAAGGCCTCAAGTGTCATTGCGCCTTGGTCGCCGGCCTCACGGCTGCGCACGGAGACCACACCGGCCTCTGCGTCACGACCGCCCACGACCAGCATGAACGGCACTTTTTCAAGCTGCGCCCTGCGGATCTTTGCGCCAAGCTTTTCGTTGTCGTCGTCCACCGCCACGCGGACATCCAACTCGCGCAAGCGCGCCTCAATCCCGCGGGCGTATTCATGCTGTCCGGTCGTGATCGGCAACACACGCACCTGCTCCGGCGCCAGCCACACCGGGAACGCGCCGGCGTAGTGCTCAATCAAAATGCCGAAGAAGCGCTCAAGGCTGCCGAGCAACGCGCGGTGTACCATGTAAGGCTGGTGCTCCTTGCCGTCCTCACCGATATACGACAGATTGAAGCGCTCGGGCAGATTAAAATCGAACTGGATGGTTCCAAGCTGCCACGGCCGCCCCAGCGCGTCCTTGATCTTCAGGTCGATCTTCGGCCCATAAAAAGCACCGCCGCCTTCGTCCACCTGATAGTCGATCGATTCAGCCTTGAGCGCGCTCTCAAGCGAGCGCGTCGCCTGCTCCCAGCGCTCGGGCAACCCGACCGCCTTCTCCGGACGTGTGGAGAGATACGCGGTGATGTCGGTGAACCCAAAGCGCCGCAGAATGCGCAGGGCAAAGGTCACGGTCGCGCGCACCTCGTCTTCGATCTGCTCGGGCGTGCAGAAAATATGAGCGTCATCCTGAGTGAAGCCGCGCACGCGCAGCAGGCCGTGGCGCACCCCCTCTTTCTCGTAACGGTAGACCGTGCCCAGTTCCGCCCAGCGCAACGGCAGATCGCGGTAAGAGTAGCGGCGCGACTTGTAGATTTGGATGTGGAACGGGCAGTTCATCGGCTTGACGAAATACTGCTCGGTCGAGACATGCGAACCCTCGCCCTCGGTCATGTTCATGCTAGGGAACATGCTCTCGCGGTAAAAGCCCAGATGCCCTGACGTCTCCCACAGCCGCGCGCGTCCGACATGCGGCGTGAAAACCATCTCATAGCCGGCACGGAAGTGCTCGCGACGCCAGAAGTCCTCAATCGCCACACGGATGCGCGCACCTTTAGGATGCCAGTGCGCCAGACCGGGGCCGACATCTTCGCTGATGCTGAACAGCTCCAGCTCCTTGCCGAGCTTGCGGTGGTCGCGCCGCTTGGCCTCCTCGATGCGCGCCAACACCGCGTCGAGCGCCTCTTGCGAGACATCGGCCATGCCGTACAGGCGCTGCAACATCGGGTTGTTCTCGTCGCCGTGATAGTACGAACCGGCAACCGATATCAGCTTGACCGCACCGATATCGGCGGTCGTCGCCACATGCGGGCCGCGGCAAAGGTCGGTGAAGTCGCCGCAGGTATACAGCGAAACCGTCTCGTCTTCTGGAATGTCCGACAACCGGTCTAACTTGTAAGGCTGCCCCGCCATCAGCTCGGCGGCCTCGGCACGCGTAACCTCGCGTCGTTCGAAAGGCAGAGCGGCTTTGATCAACCGCCCCATCTCCGCCTCAATCGCCGGAAAGTCCTCAGGCGAGAGACGGTGCTCCAAATCAAAGTCGTAATAAAATCCGTCGTCGGTCGACGGACCGATGTCCAGTTTAACATCCGGGTACAGTTTACAAACCGCAGCGGCCATCACATGGGCCGCGCTATGTCGCATCACATCCAGCTCTTCCACATTCACCTCCATGCCGGGGAGCCTACAAACGCCCGCCAGCCGATAAAAAAAATGGTATTATAGTGTCCCGTATCCGCCGCAAGATGTCAAGCGGTACGCCTGAAAAATGGGTGCCAATACTTACTTCGTCTCAACTTCCTTGCCACAGTGAATACACTTAATCGGCAATCCCTTATAAATTGCAGCGAATCGTTTTCTATTCTCCTTTGTGAACGACTCTCTGAGAGGCGTCACGAGACGTTGTCCGCACATCGGACAAATTATATTGTCATAGGCCGCACATTCCAGCATCACGGCAGTTCCGCCAAATACGAACATAGCAACCATACCGTATCCTAAGCCCAGTATGCCCCAAACAATCAACAGTCCGAAAAATGGCACTATGGCCAATATCATGAATACAAAGGACAAACGACTCAGTACTCGGAATTTCGTTGCATTAAACCTCATGTTCACGGTCCCTTTACTTAGCCGGTGTCTTAGTCTCCCTCACTTAGTCGGCTACGCTTAGTCTTCACACCTAGTCGATTGAGCTAGCGACGATGTGTTTCGACAAAGTGTTTGGACGAAGTGCGGCTCGCGGGGACGTTCGCCCTCCAGCCCATGATTCGTCTCGCGGAGCGCCGGGACGAGCGTCTGCCCGTCCGGGCGGCGTTTCACGCCGCCACTTCTGAACGTCGAACGCTGAAGTTAAAAAAAACTCCTAAATCCTAAATCCTAACTGCTAACTTCACGCATGGCTCCGCCGCGCCTTGGTCGCGCCTTTACGCGGCTTTTTCTCTTTCGTCGCCTTGTCCTTGTCAGGCGTGGCTTTCTCGTCGCCAGCCAGCACGAAGTCAGCGCGCCGTTTATTGAAGTCCACTGCGTCGACCTGAACCTGAACGACCGTGCCCACGCGGTAAATCTTCTCCCCCGCGCTCAGGGACTCGTTCGCAGGATTGAAACGCACGAACTGCTTCGAGAGGTTGGAGATGTGGATCAAGCCCCCCATCGCCAGGTCCGGAATATCGATAAAAGCACCGTAGTTGGTGCATTTGGAGACCACTGCCCGGTAAACGATCGGCTTCTTTTCATCGAGTTGCTGCTGCAGGAAGCGGAACTTTTTGATCTCAATCAACTGGCGTGCGGCATCGTCGGCGATCTGTTCGCGTTCGGTCGCCAGAAACGCCGTCTGGATCAATTCGTTCTGCGGCAATTTACCGCCCTTCCCGTCCAGATAATCGGCAAGCTGCCGGTGCAACACCAGATCGGGATAGCGCCTGATAGGCGAAGTGAAGTGCGCATAATATGCCTTTGCCAGACCGAAATGACCGATCTTCTCAGCTGAGTAGACCGCGCGCTTCATGCTGCGCAGCACCATCATGTGCGCATGGTAACGCAACGGATGATCTTGCGTGTCCTTAAGGAACTTAGCGAGCCGCTTGGGATCGGAGAGGTCGCCGGGACGGAAACCCAGGATCGACAGGTTCGCTTGCAACTCTTCCAGTTTCTCTTCATCCGGCGGTTCGTGCAGGCGCGTAAGAATCTTGATGCCGCGCGTCCACAGTTCGGTCGCGACCGCCTCGTTCGCCGCCACCATGAACTCCTCAATCAACTGGTGCGACTCGTCATAAGGACGTATCACTATACCGGTCATGCGCGCCTGGTCGTCCAGCACCACCTCTGCCTCCGGCACCTCCAGATCCAGCGCGGCCATAGAAAAACGCTGTTTGCGCAGTTGAGCTGCAAGCCGCCACCCCTCTTTCAACAAGATGCGCGCACCATCCGGCACCGTCTCCAACCCCTCCGGTGGCTGGTCGGAAATGATGGCCATCGCCTGCTCATAGTTCAGGCGCAACGCAGAGCGGATGCGTGTCCGCGCGAAGCGGCGCTCGATCATGTGCCCCTTCGCATCGAAGGTCATAAAGGCTGAAAAGGTCAGACGGTCCTCTCCGGGCCGCAGACTGCAAACCCCGTTGGAGAGTTGCTCGGGCAACATCGGGATCACCTTGTCCACCAGATACACGCTGGTGCCGCGCTGACGCGCCTCACGATCCAGCGGCGAACCCGGCCGCACGAAGTGGCTCACGTCGGCGATATGCACTCCCAGCACGCGGTTGCCGCGCGCGTCGGTCTCCAGTGAAATGGCGTCGTCGAAATCGCGCGCGGTCGCCGGATCGATTGTGATGATGAAGCGATCTCGAAGATCTTCCCGGCGTCCCGGCCGG
>JAKJHA010000240.1 GCA_022704125.1 Verrucomicrobiota bacterium
AATACGATACGGCGCAAGTTCACACCGCCGCGCGCGCAAGAACCCGCTGTATGTTGGGTGCGACCGAAAGGACCTGCGCCCGCGTCGACATCGCCGAGATCCACCACTACCAGACGGCGTTTACACCGGAACAGCAGAACGCGCTGGGATTGGCGTTGGCGCGCAAATACGGCGCGGAGACATACGGCTATCTGAGGGATCCCGGGTCGGGTGCGCCGGTGCTGGCCAGCCGCGTCGTGCAGATCGATGCCGGCGCGACATTCAAAACCGCCTCGGGCGGTACGTGCATTGAACCCGAGCAGTGCTTCACCGGCGCGGGCGCGGTGACCGGCACGTTGGTGGTCGGCGCGGACGGTGTGATCGCCACGGCGACCGATGCGGCCTTGACGGTAGAGAACCTGACCTTTGAAGCGGGCGGTGTCTGCCGTTGGGCATACGGCGCGGACGGATCGCACACGCCGCTCGCGGTGAACGGCACGCTGAGTCTGCCAGCCGGCACCGTGGTCGTGGAGATCGACAGCGTCGTTGCGAATCCCGCCGCTTATGGTGTGGTGATGACGTGGAGCGGTCTGCTGGACGATCACGGTGCGGTCTGGGAGGTGCGCGGCGGACGCACCCAAACGACGGTCATTGTGGATACGGAGGCGAAGCAGATCCGGCTGGCCACGCCGACCGGTACGTTGCTTTCGATACGTTGAACGGGGTGTGACGCGGTTGTTGCAAAACCCCTCGTGGCATGGGCATCCTGCCCATGAAACACGGGCAAGATGCCCGTGCCACACCTGTAAGCAAGGGGTTTTGCAAGACCCTCCGGCGAACAGTTTTTAGACATGTTTTGGACCAGTGTGTGTGGTACGGTTGCTGTCGTTGTGGAGAAAGGAGACGGATATGAAGAGAATCGTGGGGATGTTGTCGGCGGGCATGTGCGCGCTCGGCTTGTTGGCGGATGGCGGCTTTTCCGTCACGGCGGGTAAAAGCACGTTGTTGGTAGACACCAATGGACTCAGTCTGACGCCATCGGTGGCGGCGTGTCCGGCGAGCCGGGCGACCGGCGAGCCGTTCTGGGCATTGCTGCTGGAGCCGCATGCTGTGCCGGCTGTGCATGGGCAGGGGGTGGTGATCACCGACGCTCAGCAGGGCGCGCCACGATGGGAGAAGTTGCCGGACGGCGTGCGGCTGGTCTACGACACGTTGACGGATGGTGGGCGCGTGTTCAAGATCGGGCTCATGCTGGAGATTCGCGGGGCCGGTGACGCTTTCACGATGTCGGGGTCGGTCACGAACTCGGCGCATGGCTGGCTGCTCACCGGCTTCACGGGACCGGTGCTGAACGGGATCGCTACGGATCTGTCCCGAACTCCTGCGTTGTTGCCGGAAGGGTTCGGCAAGCGGATCAATCGCGTTCCGGCGCCTGATGAGAAGCAGAGAGAGTGGCAACGACTGGGCAACAACTATGAAGCGAGCGTGGTCTATCCGGGTGTGCGCGGCACCATGCAGTGGTTTGCACTCGCGGGCCGCGAGGGAGGCCTTTATGTCGGCAGCCATGATCCGCTGCATCGCGCCAAGCAACTGAGTCTGCGGTATGACCCTAGCTCGAAGCGCTTCGGCATGGCGGTGCGTCATGACTTTTTCTGCCGCAGCGGTGAAAGCGTGGCATTGGCGCCGGTTGTGATCCAGCCGTACGCGGGTTCTTGGCATGCGGCGGCGCGTCTTTATCGCACTTGGTTCGATTCGGTTAGAAAGCTACGTGATGTGCCGGCATGGACGCGTGATACGTCGGGCTGGTTGCTCTGCATCTTGAAACAGCAGAATGGCGAGATCATGTGGCCCTACACCTCGCTGGATAAGTTGTGCGACGTGGCCGACGCACGCGGGCTGGATATTCTCGGTCTGTTCGGCTGGGCGCACGGTGGTCACGACCACCTGTATCCCGACTACATCCCCTGTCCCGAGATGGGCGGCGTGGAGGCGTTGAAGAAGGGGTTGAAAGAGGCTAAGCGGCGGGGCAAGCGTACGATCATCTATGCCAACGGTCAGCTTCAGGAACGCGAGGCCACCGAGTTCTGGCGCACGGTCGGCAAGGACATCGCGATCACGCGGCGCGACGGCACGACCTATCAGCACACCTATCACAAATACCGCAATATCCCGGTCTACCGCTTTGATTTGGGGTGCCTCTATGCACAGGCTTGGTATGACCGCATGTTGGCGCTGGCCATACAGGCCAATGAGTTGGGGGCGGACGGCATCCTCTACGACCAGTTGGGGATGATGGCACCGATGGCCTGTTACGGCGAAGGCCACGGCCACCCGGTTCCCAGCATGGCGCACGAGGTCGAGCGTCCGGTTTTTCTGAAGCGTATCGCCGACCACATGCGCCAGATCAATCCCGACTTCATTGTGATGACCGAAGGGTTGCACGACTGCGCGTTGGATGCGATCTCGATGTTCCACGGTTGCACGCTGGGCACGTACCGTACATCCGCATCTGAAATGCTGGTGCGCTTGCGTGCCAGCCGGGTTGCGGATCCCTTCCCGGAGCTTTTCCGTACCGTCTTTCCTGAGGTGATGAGCACGATACGTGTGCCAACGCCAATGATGGATCGCGACATGGTGAACTACACCTGCGTGTACGGGATGCGTTACGAAATCGAGTCCCGCTACGGTCCAGACGTGACCTACCTACGTGAGGATCGCGTGCCCGAATCGGATGATTACGTGCATGTGGTCAACAAGCCGGATGTGACGATGATGCAAGCTACGTCGCCCGCCGAAGCCACACGTTATCTGAAAGAGGCGATTGATTTCCAGCGCGAAAATGCCGCGTTTTTCTGGCACGGCCGTTTCGTGGATAGCCAAGGTTTCACCCTGACCGGCAAGGATCTCGTGGCCAAGGGATTCACCGCCGGCGACAGGTTCGGTGTGGTGATCTGGAATCCGCTCCAGAACGTGACACCGTTCACGCTGGAGGTGCCGGGCTATGCGCTGGAGTCAGCCTCCGAGCCGGGGCGGGAGCGCGTCGATCCGCTCGCGCCCATGGCCGCGAGCACTGTGCGGCTGCTGCGCTGGAAAATCACTTCAACATCCCCAAAGCCTTAGGAATCGCCATCGAGAACCAAGGGACGTAGGTGATCAGCATCAGCGCCACCAGCATCGCCAGGAAGAAGGGCACGGCCTTGACGGTCACTTTGGCGATCGTCGTCTTGCCCACGCCGCAGCCGATGAAGAGGCAGGTGCCCACCGGCGGCGTACAGAGGCCGATGCAGAGGTTGGCGATCAGGATGATGCCGAAGTGGATGTCCGACAGCCCGAGCTGACGCACCACCGGCAACAGGATCGGCGTGAAGATCAGAATGGCGGGCGTCATGTCCATGAACATGCCGACCACCAGCAGCAGCGCGTTGATCGTGAGCAGGATGATGACCGGATTCTCCGAGAGGCTCATCAGCGACGCCGAAACGGACTGCGGGATGTTGGTCACGGTCATGATCCACGACATCGCGCTGGATGATCCGATCAGCAGCATCACGACGGCCGTGGTGATGCCGGTTTGCAGGCAGATGCCCGGCAGATCTTTCCAAGGGATCTCGCGATAGATCAGCACGCACAGCACAAAGGCGTAGGCAACAGAGACGGCCGCGGCCTCCGTGGCCGTGAAGATGCCCTGCAGAATACCGCCAATAATGATCACGATCATCAGCAGACTGGGGAATGCACGACGGAATGCAGTGAACACAATACAGAACAGGACAGAAAAGACGACAAAAAGAACAAGTCCTGTAGATATCGTGATGGTTCCCAGCGTGAACGATAAGTCGAGCACCCCCTTGCGTGCTAGCACGATAGAGACAAGTACGGCAACAACCAACGCAATGGCCGTAATCACCTTTTGGGGTGCAATAACCGTCGTTAATTCACCTTCTGCAGAAGGGTTTTGACCGTAGCCTTTCTTTGCAGCGACTATACCAGCCGCGATCATGATACAGACGCCCACGAGAATACCGGGCAGGATGCCGGCCATGAACATCGCCGCGATCGATACCGAACCTGCGGACACCGAGTAGACGATCATCGAGTTCGATGGCGGGATCAGCAGTCCGGTGGTCGCCGCAGTGGCGGTCAGGGCCACGTTGAAGTCGCGGTCGTATCCCTTGCGGTTCATTTCGGGGATCATGAAGC
>JAKJHA010000241.1 GCA_022704125.1 Verrucomicrobiota bacterium
GACCGCCTTTATCCTGCTACTGCAAGCCTCGACCTGGTGTGCGGCGGGCACGATGATCTCAGTGCTTTTCCGTAATCAGGCGGCCGCTGCCGTCAGTTCGCTGGTCGTGTGCAGCGCCCTGCCGATTGCCGTGTATGCGGCGATTCTCGCTTGGCTGCCCGGCGTGCGAACCTCCGTGGCGTGGATGCCACTGCTGATGCATGTGCATGATTTTTCGACGGGGCTCTTTACGACATCCGTTATTGTGCTGTATGTCGCAACGGCCCTCTTCTTCCTGTTCGCCTGTTCCAAACTGCTGGCGCTGTTGCGTCTGCGGGGATGATGCCGTGAAAAAAGAACCCACCACCGATAAAACACCGAAGTCAGGACGACGCGCCTTGCAGCATTCCACGCTGCTGGCCATCGCGCTGGGTGGCGTGCTCTGCGTTCTGGTCGTGGCACTGGCCTATTACACGGCGCTGACGTGGGAGGTCAATGTCGGCAAGGTCACGCAGGTCTCGGCGCGTACGCGCGACATCTTGGCCGATACGCAAGGATCGATCCGCATCACCTGTTTCATGGACCGTCGGCATCCGATGTTCAGACCGGTCTCGCGCCTGTTGCGCGGTTTGCGGCAAGCCTCGCGCAGTGTGGCCGGCGCCGACATCGTGATCCATTACGTTGATCCCCGCTGGGATCTGGCGCGGGCGGGGCAGCTCGCGGCGCAAAAGGTGCCGGAGAACGCCTTGCTGTTGGAACGTCAGCGCCGTCGGCTGGTTGTGACACTTGACGAGATGGTCGCGCAACGCTCCCTGCTGCGTACACGTGAAGAACTCGATGCGCGCGGCCACCGCGAACTGGGTGTGTTCCGCGGTGAAAGTGCATGTGCAGCGGCGATCGCACGTCTGGCCCTGCCTTTCGAGCGGGCGGTCGTCTACTGGCTGCAAGGGCATGGCGAGGTGCGCTTTGATGACTACGACGAGTTGCATGGTTTTTCGGACATCGCCCGTGAACTGAATCGCGGAGGCTTTGACCTCAAGCCTCTTACGTTACCCGGACTCGGCCGCATTCCCGATGATTGCCACGTCTTGGTCATCGCCGGTGCGCGCTATGCGCTGAATGCAGAGGAAATCGCGCTGCTTGATGGCTTCCTGCAGAATGGCGGGCGGCTACTCTATCTGGCGGCTCCCCGTATCACAACCGGCATAGAAGGCGTACTGGCCAAGTGGGGCATCAAGCTGCTGCCGTTTTTCGCTGTCGGCCCACAGACGCTCTCTGGTCAGGAGGTCGTGCTTTCAAACTTCGCTGACCACGTCATCACGCGCGAACTCAAGAACGCCTCTTTGGTCTTCAACAACGCCCACTGCGTCCAAACGTTGAACGAATCTTCCGCACCGGCTGGTGCGGACCAACCCAAGATCACCCTGCTCGCCTTGACCGGTGCCGATGGGTGGGGCGAAAGCCATCCCGATGTCTTCCCGCGTCAGTTCGATCCGCAGACCGAACTGCCGGGGCCGGTGGCGGTGGCGGCCGTCTCCGAGCGCGGCGGCAGCGTCGCCAAAGACGTGGCGTTCCGTCCGACGCGCCTGTGCGTGATCGGCGAGACCGATTTTGTCATGAACGGCATGTTAGCCTCACGCGCCAGCGCTAACCGTGATTTTTTTGTGAACGCCATGGCCTGGCTGGCCGGCATCGACATGGGGTCAGCCCCCTCGTTGGGCGGCGACGCCACACTGGTGACAGGCTTTACGCGGCGCGAGTGGGTGCTCTTCATGGCGGGTGCCGCAGGTGTCGTGCCGCTCTGCGTCTTCCTTGTGTTCTGTCTGACGGCTAGGCGATCGAGGCGGTAGAAAGCGGATATGGGTAACCGACGAACCATTCTTTTTTTGCTGGCGGCTATCACGGCTTGCGCGTTGTTGCTGTGGGGACTGCACGTAAGGCGGCAAACCTTCGGCATGCAGGAAAGTGTCCGTTCGCGTGTGGTCGACGAGGCCTTGGGCCGCGTGACACGCCTGACCATCGACCGCGGCGAAGCACGGATGAGCGTCGAGTTGGCGGACGGACGCTGGCACATGACCGCACCCTTTCCTGCGCAGATTGAACAAGGTGCCGTGGCCCGACTGCTCGATGCGTTTGAATCGGCGCGGGTCAAAGACGCCATCGCGTTTCAAGAACTCCGCAAACGCGAACTTTCCCTGCGTGATTTCGGTCTGGCACCGCCCCGTGTCCATGTGACGTTGGAAGGCGTGCAGCACAGTGAATCATTCCTCTTGGGAGCCTTGACTCCACTCGGCAACGAACTCTACCTGCGTGTTGAGGGCTCTGACCAAGTTTTGGTCGTGCCGGCCGCACTGCTTGATGCGATCCCGCACACAGCCGACGATCTCCGTTCGCGCAAGCTGGTGAATGGCGTCCGCAACGCAGTCCGCGCGATCGAGGTGCGTGCACCCGGACGCCCCTTCATCACGCTGTCCAAGGAGACGGGTACTTGGCGACTGGTCCAGCCGACGGCGGCAGCGGCGGATGACGAACGGATTGACAGCCTTCTCGACACGCTCTACGGCGCAAGGCTTTCGTATTTTGTCTGGCCCACAGTCTCGAATGTTCTGGACGTCACCGTGACCGATTCCGCGCTCAAAACACGGATGGGGCTTTACGGATTGGGACCTGACTCCGGGATTCAAATCAATGTACAAGCGAATGGCGACACGCAACCCGAAAAAATCACCCTGGGGCACACGCTCGACGGTGCCGTATCGCTCTGCTATGTGCTCTTGCCGGGCGGCGGGGCAATCGGCGCGGTTTCAAACGCGGTGGCCGATGCTTTCAAGTTGTCCGTTGCCAACCTGCGTGATCCGCGTCCCTTCTTCGGGTCTGCCGCAGGTGTGCGGCGCTTGCAGATTCATCTGGGCGATTCGCTGTTTGTATTGACGCAAACCAATGGCCTCTGGCGATTTGAGGCACCGGTCTCTGACAAGGCAGACCAGTCTGCCGTGCGCGATACGGTCGAACGGTTATTGCGGGTGAGAGCCGACGCCATCTTCGAGAATGGGGACGACACCCGAACCGCGACTCATGAACGCTCCCTGCCGATCAGTCACGTCGAACTGACTGCGGAGCAAGGCGCGTGGCGTTTTATGGTTGCCCCCGGCAATCTGGAAGGTACCGCTTTCAATCTGGTTTTCACAAATGCGCCGACGGTCTACCGGATCGCATCCAGTAATCTGCCGTCGGCTCTTGTCAACATGGCCGGCGTGTTCAGTCTGCGCGATAAGAACGTGCTGAACCTGCCGCGCGCCAGTGTACGGCGGATTACGGTCACACATGAGGGGACGCCTGCCACAGTCGTGGAACGCGAGAACAGCGAGGCGTTGTGGCATCTGGGCGAGGGAACGGCCGGACGCATCGTTGACGAGCGGCTGCACGCGCTGCTCGTCTGTGTCGAAAATCTGCGGGCCGACCGCATCGAAGGCGTGGGCCTAGAGCCTGAGCGTCTCGCCGCCTGCGGACTTCGCGAGCCTTGGCTGGAGATCAGCATCGACGTTGACGCGCGGGATGCTGTGCGCAAAACGCTCCGTATCGGGCGCGAAGCCGGTTTCGGCAAACGCTATGCGGCCGTACGCGGACTAGACGTGCTGTTCGTGCTTGATCGGCCGTCGCTGGATATTTTGGCCGCCCGCATCGTGGAGCCGCTCACGCCATGAGCGGCGCGCACACGCCATCGCCTCAGGCCCCGTTGATCGAACTGCGCGGGCTGAGCAAAACGTATGAAGCCGGTGGCACACAGATTTTCGCGTTGCGCCCCACTGACCTCATCGTGAAACACGGCGCGTTTTTGACCGTGATGGGACCGTCCGGTTCGGGAAAATCGACCCTGCTCAACCTCTTCGGTCTGCTGATGCGTCCCACTGCAGGAACCTATCTGCTTGAGGGTCGCGCGGTGTCGGGACTGAATGATGACGCCACGTCGGCCGTTCGCTGCAAAATGATCGGCATGGTTTTTCAATCGTTCAACCTATTGTCGCATCTGACGATCCTTGAGAACGTCTGCGTGCCGATGCAGTATGCGGGTGTGCCACGCGCGACCATGCACCAGCGGGCCAAGGCGCTGCTGGACCGCTTCGGACTGGCGGGG
>JAKJHA010000242.1 GCA_022704125.1 Verrucomicrobiota bacterium
GTCTTCCGAACGCTCGACATAAGCCCCGCTGAGTGTCGAGAAGGTGTTGGTCTGCCTGCCGCGCGCGGGCGAGCTGTAGGTGATGTCATAGCGACCCTTGAACTCGTCCAGCCGCTCCATCGGATACCAGCGCCGCCAGTAATGCCCGATCCGCACGAGTGCGCCGTCTGCCGCTGTGTAGGTCGGCCCGGGCATGTCGGAGCGCACAGATTCCGGAAGCTTTTCGATCTCGCGCCAAGTCATTCCGCCGTCGGCGCTCATCATCCTGCCGGTGCGCGTGTCTGCGGTATCGAAATGTGTGGCCCTGCCCTTGATTCCGAAACTGGTGTAGAGATGTCCGGTGTCTGGGTCAGTCAACAAACTGGGGAAACAGGCATACTTCCCCGGTTCTTTGTAAATCACATGGTGCGTCGCGTCTTTGACCGGATATTCCCACGCTTTGAGCGATACCGGCGTCTCGGTCCAGCGCACCCAGTCCCAGAACGCCTCGCCTGTGGCTGCGCTGCTGCCCGCCCCGTAGCTGACGCGGTTGCGCCCCGCGTGCGCCGGATTCGTGAAAGTCCCGGCCC
The DNA here is from genome assembly GCA_022704125.1 of Verrucomicrobiota bacterium. GTDB lineage: Bacteria > Verrucomicrobiota > Kiritimatiellia > RFP12 > UBA1067 > DUPH01. Next base: position 570 of record JAKJHA010000242.1, read on the forward strand.
CGTCGATGACCTTGACGCCGTCCACCGCCACGCTCACGTCGCTGCTCTTGATCTCCACACGGTACACATGAAAATCAGCCGTCGTATCCATGGTGTGCGTCAGCTTAGCGTGGTGTAGTTCAATCTTGTCGGTGTAAAGCGTCAGGATGTCCTCGTGCTTACCGTCCGAGAAGCCTAGCATCACCCCGGCCATGCCTTTGCATGACACTACTTTGACGCGCGCCTCCACAATCGCGCCAGTTTCGGGACACGCGCGCCATTGCTGGTCTTGGACCACCATGTCCCCGGACTGTGTGCCATGGTCCTTCACATGGAGCATCCCGTTGGTGACCGTTGCTACAGCGGCTCCGCCGCTCAGGTGGTGGATCACGGTCTGAAACTCTTCCGCGCGCCAAACCGCGCCGGTCTCTTTCCCGCCGCTCCTGCACCCGTACAGCCCTACGGCCAAGGCCGCAACTCCCACTGCCAGAAACAAACTAAAGCGCATAATCCCTCCTCATCGGTAACGTGTTCATGATAAAGCAATGGGCAAAAAAGTACTACAAGCTTATAGCAATTGTAATATCGTTGCATTGTTTGTGAAGATTGACAGGACACACGGGAATATGGGAAACTATAAACAACATGACGACAGGCGGTGATGAGCGCATGTGTGCGAAGGGCAGGAAGCTGGCTGTCACCTACATTGACACGCCGGATCGCCGTGCCCTTGATCTGACCGAGGCTGGGCTATGCGAGGTCCCGGTGCTTGGCTTCAGCCGTTACCGTCACGCCGTCACCCCGGTCGGCACCCACCGCCACGCCGGATGTCTGGAGATCGGCCTCTGCCAGCGCGGTGCGCTTACCCTCCTGAACAATGGGCAAGAGCACCGGATCATGCCGGGCGACCTCTACCTGAACAAGCCGACCGACACCCACTGCATCTCTGCCACCCCGAAAGGCACGATTGTCTACTGGCTGTTGATCCGCGAACCGCAACGCGGCCAACCCTTTCTGCGTCTCAAGAGCCGCGAGGCGCAAGACATCTGGTCACGTCTGAATCACCTGCCTTGCCATGTGATCGCCAAAACCGATGCGGTCAAACAGGCTTTCGCGCACCTGTTCAAATATCACGAGCAGCCCGCCAGCCCTTACCGCACCGTCGGGCTGAACACGGCCTGTGTGTCGTTGTTGATGGGCGTAATCGACGCCTCATCACACAAGGCCACCATCACGCACTCGCGCCTGATTGACCATGTTATCGAATCCTTGCGCGAGAAGCCTGAAAGAAAGGTTAGCCTCGACGATCTGGCGCGCGAAGCCGGCATGTCGCCCTCGCTTTTCATCAGCCGTTTCAAACAACTTACCGGACTGCCTCCCTATCACTTCCAGCTTGCCTGCCGCTTGGAGAAGGCCAAACACCTGTTGGCCGAGACCGACATGCCGATTACGCAACTGGCGCTTGATCTCGGCTTCTGTGCTTCGCAGCACTTCTCCGGCCACTTTAAGCGCGCGTTTGGTTTGACGCCGTCTGCCTGGCGCAAGCGCGCCGCTGCGCGGCGCGGCGGAGGATTTAGGAGTTAAGATTTAGGATTTGGGAGTTGTTCGGTCAGTCGGGGACGATGGCGCCGTGTGCCGTCAGCAACGCTTTCACCTCTGCGCTCGGGAGTTGTCCGGGCGTCACGCCGCGTTGCGCGGCCAACGCGGCGGCGGCCCCAGCCGCTTGGCCGGTCGCCATGCAGGTCGCCTGCACACGCAGTGCCGAGTTGGCGAGGCGGTCACTGCTGATGCAGCGTCCGGCCACCAGCAGGTTGCGACTGCCTTTCGGGATCAACGCGCGCAGCGGCACGGTCGCCACCACGCCCTCCTTCAAGTGCGCCGGTCGTACACCTGACGTTTTATCGTGCAGATCGATGGGATAGAAGGCGTAGCAGACCGAATCTTCCCAGCGTTTCCCCGACGTGTAATCCTCATGCGTGATCAGATATTCGCCGCGCACGCGGTAGGTCTCGCGCACACCGACTTCGGGCGACATGCTCTCCAGCCGCACCTTCTCCAGCCCCGGGATGCCTTTGAGAAACCGAAACATACGCAACGCGGCGGCGCGACCGCGTAGGTTGGTTTGGGTGCGGGCGTCGGCTGTTGAGTTATCCGCGCCCTCGACATAGTTTGCGGTGTTGCCTCCGCTCTTCAGATATTGCAGCAGGCCCCAGCGGCAATCGCTGCGATGGAGTTGCCCGTTCTTGACCGCCGCGTCAAAACGCGCTTGTAGTTCCTTTGCGTCGAATTTCGAGAGGTCCGCATTGGGACGGATGTGGTAAACGAAGGTGCCCGGCTGACGCTCCTGCTCTTGTAGTCGCTCGAAGCCGGCCAGCGCGGCGGCGGTCCCATTGCCCGTGCAATCCACAAGCTGCTTGCAGGTGATCGTGCGCGTGTCTCCGGTTGCGGCGGTTCTCACGCGCCAACCCTCTGGAACGGCTTCGATTCGCACCGGAGCCGCATGGTAGTGGAGGGTCACGCCGGCGCGCACCAAGGCATCCTCCGCCAGCACCACGAACAGCGGGATGTTGATCGAAATCTGGTGGTCATAATGGCGGCGACCGGTGGGCTTGGTGAAATCGGGCAACTTGCCGCCGTCCAGTGCCACCGCGTTGGTCACCACGTCCCAACCCGTACCTGCAATGACCTGTCGCCCCCAGGCGTGGAACAGACCGGGAAAGTTCACGCCACTGGTGGTGGTGTTGCCGCCCACCTGATGGGCCGCTTCGACCAGCACCGTCTTGGCACCGGCTCGGGCGCTTTGGAGCGCCGCGCAGATCCCGGCCGAGCCGCCGCCCACAACCACTACGTCGCATGTCACCGGCGGCAGTTCGACCGCCTGCGCGAGGCCCCCGACGATCAACCCCGCCACGATCCTGAATCCCATCCGTTTGTTCATGTCCGCTCTCTCCAAACTGTGTGTGAACCCCGTACGTCTAGTTGCCACCCATCTTATCCGGTCATCGTACCGAAATCAATGTACATACATCCGCGAAGTTGACCCCCGTCGTGATGCTGTGTTACTTTATGAACGTCGGAATCATGCTTGATATTCAAAATTCTTGATTTTGGAATGGGAGGGGAAGACCATGAGAGGCATGCGAGTCTGGCTATCGGTGTTGTTCGTTGCGGTGTTTGGGACGCATAGGCTCACGGCAGCGGTACAAACAAATGCTATTGCATCAAGCGGTAGCACGTTACCCAACGGCGTGGATCAGGCAGCTTTAATCAATAGTGTCGGCAGTGGGGATGATATCGCACTTCCCGCCGACCCAACCACGTTGGCGGCAATCGTGCAAGCGGTCGACGCTCCCGCCACACTGGCCGTCGGCGACAAAACACTGGCCGTGGGCGAACTGGCCATCCAGTCGGGCGGCGCGGCGCTCACCGTGGGGACTGCGGCCGGGACGGGCACCGTCGTCCCGATCGCCGGCGCCTTGCCGGGCGTCATATCGCCATCCGAACCGATATCCGCGCTCGCCCCGATCATCTGGTACGACCCCT
>JAKJHA010000243.1 GCA_022704125.1 Verrucomicrobiota bacterium
GCCGGGCGGCCTTCCAGGCGGAAGGCCCGGCGTCCGACCCCGCGGCCCCCGCGTGTTATCCCTTTTCGATGATGGATCTCGCCCTGGCCCCGCTCCTCGACCGCGTGGCCGCCACCGGCGCGCACTCGCTGAAAATCGAGGGCCGCATGAAAAGCCCGCTCTACGTGGCCTGCGTGACCGACTACTACCGGCGCAAGTTGGACGGGACGCTCACGCCCGACGCCGAACAAACGTTGATCCAAGATGTACAGACCATTTTCAGCCGCCCTTGGACCACGCTCTACGCGTACGGTGCCGACGCCCCGTCAGCCGCCGTGATTGATCCTGTCGCCATCGGTCACCGTGGCGCGCACATCGGATACGTCGAAGCCATCTCCCGCGACCGCGCCGGCACCCGTTGGTTGCGCTTCACCTCGTCGCGTGCCCTGGAAAAGCACGACGGTTTACAGGTCGAATTAGCCTCCGGCGGTAAACCGTTCGGCTTCGCGGTGAATGTGCTGCGCACGGCGGGCTCCACCCGCCCCGTGGTCGCCCTGCCCGCCGACGTTCCCCTGGAAGTCGCCCTGCCGGACGAAGATTCCCCAGAGATTCCGCGCGGTGCCCCGATCTTCTGCTCGGCCTCGCAGGCGGTGCGCCGTCGCTATGCCGTTCGCGCACTGCGCGATGCCGACTTCGACACCGGACGCCCCGTCTCCTTCCGCGTGTCGTTGCGCCCCGGCGGTATCGCTGCCCAAGCCGAAACGCTCGACACCGCGTCCACGTCCGCAGCACCCGTGAACGCCGAAGCCTGGATTCCGCTAGCGCTCTCATCATCGAAGCAGCCCGACAAGACCGCCGGTGCGGTGCGCAAGGCCTTTTCAAGGCTGGGCGACACCGCTTGGCGTTTGGAGATGCTCGAACTGGATGATCCCGCAACCCTTTACGCTCCCCTGTCCGCCCTCAACGAAGCCCGAAGGTCGGTCATCGCCCGTCTTGATGCCCTTTGGGAAGCCTCCCGCGCCGTACGCCGAAAAAGCATTGCCGACGCATGGAACCTGAACTCACCGTCCGCTGAACAACCGCCAGCACCATTCGCGCCTTCGCCCTCAATGTCCGAGGCCGTCACGCCGACCTGGACGCTGAAACTCAGGATTACTCCTCCTCCCCTCTCTCTCGCGGACCTTCAAAGCTTTGCGTGCATCGTTCTGGCCATCGGGCACACCGGCTATGATACGCTGAGGCGGGACTTGGATGCATGGTGTAAAGTGACTGATCGCGCGCGGCTACGCCTAGCGCTACCACTTCTCACGCGCGTGCAGGAGTGGAAAGCGCTAGTCGAGACGGTCGATGCGTTACGTGCTGACGGCTGGGACGATTGGGAGTGCGCTGACCTCGCCGGTCTCCGGCTACTCTCCGAGCGGGGCCGACCTCCGCTCTCCGCCGATTGGAGCCTCTATGCCCTGAACCGTATCGCGCTTGCCGAACTCGGCCGTCTGGGTGTGCGTCAAGTGGTACTTTCGCCAGAAATCAGTCTCGACTGCCTGAAGGCCCTGAGCCAGCCCGGTCCAGATCCCTCTCCAACAATTGAAACGCTGGTCTATCAGCACACGCCGCTTTTCATTTCGGAGACCGCCCCCTGCCTCTCCCCGGATGTCAGCGCACCGCCGTCTGACGTCCTCCATTTAACCGACCGCCGCGGCCGCGCTTTCCGCGTCATCCATCTCGACAACCGCTGGATCACGGTTGCGGAATCTGCATTTTACGTCGCCGCACACACGCAGGGAAACGCGGTCCACCGCCATCGCATTGACCTCTCCTGGTCGCCGGAAGTTGCACGGGCCACTCAAAAACTCGCCGCGATCCGCAGCGGACAGCCGCTCGCGGACACCCACCGAGCTCTTTTTGATCGTGGTTTCGCGTAAATCGCGACGAACAAAGCGACGACTAATAAAATCGAGATTGCAGGTTGACATTCTGACGTTATACCGCCAAAATGTAAAACTTAACTGCATGGAGTTTATATGAGTGACGTGTTGAAACACATCGAAGAGCTTGGTGTTGTGCCCGTCGTCGCCATCGACACCGTTGACCACGCCTTGCCGCTTGCAGACGCTTTGCTGGCCGGCGGCTTGCCCGTGGTCGAAATCACTTTTCGGACTCAGGCCGCAGCCGAAGTCATACGTACCCTTTCGCGCGAACGTCCGGATCTGATCGTCGGGGCGGGCACCGTGCTCTCGTCCGAAACGATACAGACTGCCGTCGATGCCGGCGCACGGTTTGCGGTCGCTCCCGGCTTTAACCCGCGCGTCGTTCAGGCCGCGCGCGAATTAAACCTGCCTTTCGTGCCGGGCATCGCGACGCCGTCCGACATCGAAGCCGCGCTTGAATGCGGCCTTCGCTTACTGAAATTTTTCCCGGCCGAAGCGTTGGGCGGGATCAAGCTCCTTTCTGCGCTTTCCGCGCCGTACCGGCATACCGGAGTCCGCTTCATGCCGACGGGTGGGATCTCTCCGACGAATCTAGACGGCTATCTTGCGCTCGACACGGTCGCTGCCGTCGGCGGAACCTGGATCGCCAAGAAAGAGGATATGGCACGGGGCAATTGGAATGAAATCACTGACCGTTGCCGTGAGGCTTGTGCCCGTGCCCACGCAACGCGTAACAGCAAGCGGTAACCCTTATGCGTACGGCAAAGTTCAACTGTCCACACTGCCAACAACGACTCGGAGTAGCTGAGAACCTGCTCGGGCACAAGATCGCTTGTCCCATCTGTAAAGGACACATCAAGTTACCCGAGGCGCCGCCCTCGCCACCTGCGGCGGAAGAGCAAAGTTCTCCTGTGCCTCCTCCCTCGGCACCTCAGCAACCCGCGCAGATGACGCCGCTGCCCCCGCTGACCCCTGCCTTCCAACCGCCCGAGCCGCCACCAGCGGCGATCCCCGTGGAGAAACCGCAGTCCAGTTTTGGTAGCACTACCGTCCCCGTCACCCTAAGCAACGGCGACATCACGTTTTTCTGCCCGAACTGTTCCTGCAAGTTGGTCGTCACTGAGCGTGCAGCCGGCAAGAAAATTCCATGCCGCAAATGCCATGTGCAGGTCACCGTGCCGGATGCCGCGCCCATTCCGCCAGACCCCGCCGGACGCCAGACCGTCAACCTCACGTTCCGGCAGGACACGCAGGCGTCGCTGAGCGATCTTGTGAAGCGAATCTGCGAGGGTGACGCAGCCGCAGCCAAAGCCATACTGGCCTTTGGCTCTCAGGCCGTGCCGATTGTCGTCGAAGGCCTTGAAAATTCTTTTGCCGAACCCAAAGAGAACAGGGCGGCCCATGCGCTGACGGATATTCTTGTCAAAATCGGAGCTGCCAGCGTCAAGCCCCTCATCAGCAGGCTCGGCAAGAGCCGGCACGCCTACTATGCACTGGGACGGATCGGTACCGAAGAGGCCTTGCAGGCTTTGATCCGCGAACTGACCTCTGTCAACTGGCAGCGTGTCGAAGCGGCCTGCGTCGGATTGGGTCTAACCGAAAATCCCAGTGCCGCCTATGTGATCTCGTATCTTGAAAACACGCGCAAAACGACGCAAGTCGGCGAAGTGTTCACGGCGGCCGGCAGTGCGATCATAGCCCTGCAACGCCGTTTGACCCCGCGGACGTAGCCGGACGCAGGTGCGCCGCGTTTGATGTAGACGAGAGACCCTGCGAGATGCCGTTCAATTGTTTCACGACACCGGTCCCGCCGGATTATCTGTGTGATGAATCGCGGAAAAACGGTTCCGCCATTGCCATCGCCTTTCCGAAGAGTGTGCATGAGCTGACCGCCGCGCTCAAAGAAACGCTCCCTCACAACCTTCCGTTAACGGTCCAGGGTTCCCGGACAGGTATCGCCGCCGGCGCAGTGCCGGAGGGGGGCCTGATCATCAACCTCTCGCGCATGGACGCGATCCTCGGCCCCGGCACCGATACCGCCGCGCCGCCGACTGTGCGTGTCCAGCCCGGGGTCTCTTTGATCGCCCTGCGCCGGCACCTCGCGAATGCTTTTCCCGCCTACCTGTTCACTCCGGACCCCACGGAAACTTCCGCCAGCATCGGCGGTAT
>JAKJHA010000244.1 GCA_022704125.1 Verrucomicrobiota bacterium
TGCGAGCCGATTCTAGCACGGTGTCCAGTATTTGACGGATGCGCTTGATTTCCGGACACCGCGATTTTGGCTACGGTGTCCATGACTATGACATACCGCGCATATTGGTAGTCTACCGAAACGGCTGGGCATCCGTGCCGATTTCCGCTATAGTCAGCCGAAACAGTGCCCTAGAAAAGGAGCCGTGGTTGTGAAAAACATTCATGTTCAGGCGCAGAAAGACCATATCACCTCGCTGTGTACGGCCTCTCCGATTCAGGCGTTGGCCGAGCTTATCTGGAATGCGCTCGATGCCGACGCCTTTGATGTGAAGGTGGACGTCATCCAAAACGCGCTGGGTGGCATCGATGCGATTCGGGTGGCGGACGATGGCCAGGGCATCAACGCGTTAGAGGCGGATCAGCATTTCGGCAATCTTGGCGGATCGTGGAAACGCGATGTGAATCGGACGCCGCTTTCGGGGCGCGTGCTGCACGGCAGCAAGGGCAGGGGACGCTTCAAGGCGTTCGCGCTCGGCAACCGGGTCGAGTGGCGGACCACGCTGGAGGTTGGCGGCGATCTGCGTTCCTTCGTGCTGGCGGGCTCGGCCAGTGATCCCAGTCTCTTCACGCTGACTGCGGCGGCATCGCCCGGACCGGCCACAGGCACGGAGGTGATGATCACGGACATCCGGCAGGGCAAGAGCTCGCTGCTCGATACCGTCTGGGTGGTGCAGCAGCTCGCCTCGCATTTCGCGCTCTATCTCAAAGCTTATCCCAACGTACGCATCTACTTTCAGGGACTGTTGGTCAGCCCTGTGATCGTGCAGCAAGCCAGTCGCCTCTACCATCTGAAATCCTCGGAGGGCGCCAAGGCCGATCTTCAAATCATTGAATGGAAGACCAAGCAGGGACGCGGTAAAGTGGTCTTCTGCGACAGTGACGGTTTCGCGCTTCACGAAACCGACGCGGCGGTGCGTCCGGGCGGTGGCTTCAACTTTACCGCCTATTTGGTGAGCCCTCGGTTCGCCGCCTTGCACAGTGAGAATCTGCTGGTGTTGGACGAGATGCATCCAGAGACCGTGGCGTTTCTGGACGCCGCCCGCGATGTTCTGCGCCGTCATTTCCGTGAGCGGCGCGAGGAGTTGACCGCCGAAATCGTACAGCAGTGGCACGACGACGGTGTCTATCCGTATGACGGCGAGCCAACCGACAAGGCCGACCGCGCGGCACGCAAGCGCTTTGACGGTTGCGCCCTTGCGATCCGCGCCTACTCCGACAACTTCGACACTATGACGGTCGTGGAAAAGAAACTACTCTTCCGCCTGCTGCGCGAGACGCTGGAGGCCAATCCCGATGGGACGACGCTGATCGCCGACCTACTGGGGGTGCCGCCCAAGCGTCGGCGCGAGCTGCAGAAGCTGTAGTCGTTGGTGTGGTGCGTCAAAAAGCACGATGAAAGGATCGGATCATGGTCATGAAATATGCAGTTGGCGGTGTGGTGTGGGCCTGCAGCGTGTGTGCCCTTTTGGCGGCTGAGCAGGTGTGGCTCGATGGCGGGCCGGACAAAGTGTGGAGCGTCTCGGCACTCAACTGGGATGCTGGCGCGGGATGGGTGAACGGCAACACGGCGCGCTTCACCGGCGCGGGCGGGACACAGGCCGGCGAGACCATCGATGTGTCGGGCGATGTGACGGTGGCGGGCATGACCTTTGAGACCAACGGGTACGTGATCGCCGACGCGGATGCCGATGGCACGTTGACACTGGACGGTACGCCGCAGATCGCCGTGACATCGGCGACGGCCGTAGCGGTGATCCAAGAGACGCTCGCGGGCAATGGGGGTTTCACGAAGACCGGGGCCGGCATTCTGCAACTCGCAGCGCCGAACACCTATGCGGGCGTCACCCGCGTTGCGGAGGGTACGCTCCGGCTGAGCAAGTCAGTTCCGGACGCACTGGGTGCGACTGGTAGCGGCAACGAGACGATTGTAGAGGACGGCGCGACGCTGGATATCGCGTCGGCCTTTTCGGCAAACGTGGCGGAAGATTTCTTTATCTGCGGGGCAGGGGTGGACGGCCAAGGCGCGTTCGTCAACAATGGCCCGACCGCCTATTACAATGTCGGATATCGCAACCTAACGCTGACGGGCGACGCGGTGATCGGCGGCAAACAGCGTTTCGACATGGCGGGAAACGGTGGCACCTACACTGGGAACGGCTTCACCCTGACCAAGGCGGGGGCGTGCGAAGTGGCGGTCACCCGTGCGGTGCGTAACAGCCCGATTGTTATCAATGCGGGCACCTACACGATGCAGCACGCAGAAGCTTTGGGTGGCGCGGATTATCCCACGACGGTCAATGGCGGTACACTGAACGGATGGCCGAGCCTGACTCTGACCGAGCGGATCTTTTTCAACGGTGGCGCTGTACGGCAAGGTGCATCCAGCAACACGTTCACGATGGCCGGCCACATGACGCTCAGCAACCGGGTCGATGTGACGTGTGGCACCGGGTTGGCGGCCATCAATCTGACCGGTTATTTCGATGGACCGGGCGGGTTCCGACGCACGGGTTCGGGTTTCTGCTATTTGATGGGCAGCTCGAACCGTTACAGCGGGGCCACATTGATCGATTGGGGTAGCACGTTGTACGTCGGACGCGCAAACGGGTCGGCGGGATGGTTCGGCGGCGGCGCCGTGACGAACAACGGTACGCTGTACATCGATCGCGGCGGCTCGGTCGTCTGCTCGAACGGCTTTTTCGGTGTCGGGATCGTCGGCCTTCGCTACGGGTTGGACCTGACTATTAGCGGTTCATTCTCGTCGAACGCCATCTTGCATCTGGCGCATGGCTCGATCACACTGACGAATGGCGCCGAATTTTGCGTGTATAGTGACATGAGCATCGCCAACCGCCAACATGTGGGATACGGCAGTCAGGATGCATACAACTCCTATGCCACCATGCTCACGAATGTCGTGGCGACTTTCACCGTCAACGACGGTTGCCTGCTACAAGCCAAATCCATAACGTTCGGCAACGGCGGTGATCTGGTCGGTGGGACTATGACCGGTATTTTGAATCAGGTCGGCGGCACCGTGCGCACGACCGGAACAGCGGCGGAGGAAAATGGCATACGATTGGGTCACTATCCACAGACACGTAGTTTCTACAACATGATGGGAGGCACGTTGGTTGTCGAAAAAGACTACGATCTCGGCTGTGCGACTGACGGTAGTGGCTGGTTCAACATGACGGGCGGAGAGGTGTTCGTCAAGCGTGTCATGCTCAATGAGCGGGTCGGCAGTGGCGGTTACGGTCGGCTGACGGTGGCGGGCGGCACCCTGAATCTCGGGTCGCTTACAGGCTCGGACATGGCGGTCTCCAATGGAATCACGGTTGATGCCGGCGGACCTTATCGGGTTGAATTTGGTGGCGCGGGCGGTACGATCCGTGCCGTGACGAACATCACGGTGTTCTTGAACGCGACCCTGAGCGGTACCGGAGCTGAGGCCGTCCACTTTGATCCGGCGGGCTGGGAGATCACAGTCTCGGGTAATTTGACGGGTGATGGCGGCCTGAACAAGACCGGCAGCGGTACCCTGACGCTCTCGGGCAACAACACCTACACCGGGCCGACACGCATTCTGCAAGGGCGGCTCGTACGTGGTGCCTATGCCGGACTGCCGGCCATGGGCGAGGTACACTTCGGCGTGACGCCGGACGATGACGGCGGTCGGTTGCATGCCGATGGCGATCTCATGCTCGAAGGCTTGGTGGTCGGTGTCGCGAACCCCGAGGATCTGGACAAGTCGAAACACTACACGATTGCCACATGGGGCGGCGCGCTGGCCTCGGGATTCAGCGGTTCGGTTCTGCCGGCACCGTGGTTCGTGTACTACGACTGGTCGAATAAACGGGCGCAACTTCGTGCGGAAACCGGCACGCTCATCCGGCTACGCTGAGTATGAGGGCGAGACCGTCGTTGAGAACTGGTGGGCGGCGAGGGACTCGAACCCCCGACATTCTGGGTGTAAACCAAAGACGCAAACATCATAAAACAAGGACTATTTGGCTAATATTGACTTCATGA
>JAKJHA010000245.1 GCA_022704125.1 Verrucomicrobiota bacterium
GAGGGAAAGGTCGTCGAAGTAACCGTCATTGTCAGACCCGACGAAGCGTGTGGCCGTGAGCAAGACGCGAAGTGTTCTTGTGCCGGTCGGGATGCGTGCATCTATGGCATACTGCGTCCACGCGGGGCTGCGATGACTTCGCGACAGGTAGAGAAGCTGCTGGGTGTTGCTGTCTAGGGCCTGAATCGCGAGTGTCGCTTGATCGTGTGGATACTGATCCCAGTTGGCGAGCCATCCCGACAGGTGAAGATACTGCGATCCTGCATCAATCTGAGAAGCCCAAACGGATACGTCCACATCCTGATATAGGGTCGTCTGTGGTATACATCTGCGGGCAGGCCAAAAAAACTTGGTTCCCGTGTGCGGCGTGATCACTGCGTCTGCTCCCCACGCAGCGTCTGGATCAGTCCAGCCCGTTATGTTTCCCGTCTCGGCACCGGGATTAACCAGCAGGTTCTGGCCAGCGGCCACGCCCGCTGTCATCACAAAGAGCAACGCGACTATCTTCACAAAGTTTCCTTTCCCGTTTTATCGGTCGCCTTCATTTCACGCCTAACGGCGTCGTCGAGTCTGCTTCGCAGAGGTTGGGCAAACCCCACATGGTGCGGTTATGTTATTCGTTTGGACTATCTATGGTCAAGCGCACATATCGCGATTACGGTTTCGTGGTTGATTCTCCCTTTGCGCTCCCGTACAATGAAACACATACCATAGGGAAGTGGCATATTTCTGGATTAGTCCCTGGGATGCTGGTGACGCAGGGTAAATACACTGCAAAGAGAGGTGGTCATGAAAGCAAGAACGATGAAAACGTGTCTGGGTACCTCTGTCGGGGTGTGTTGCATGTGGGTGGCGGCAATCGCGTCCGCCGCAAACCGTACGTGGGACGGCGGCGGCAGCGATGCGAATTGGCGAACCCCCGCCAACTGGGACGGGAATGTCACCTGTCCATTCATGGGCGACGCCCTTTTCTTCGGCGGCCTGGCTTGGCTGAGCAATGTCAACGACTTCAGTACCGGTACGGCCTTTTCGGGCCTTACCTTCAATGCTGGCGCGGGTGCGTTCACCCTCGCGGGTAATGCCATCACGCTGGACGGCGACATCTCGAACCTGTCGGCCAACGCCCAGACCATCGACCTGCCGCTGATCCTGAGTGATGTCCGCACCGTGTACGGTGTCGACAAACAGGTCACTCTTAACGGTACGTTGAGCGGCCCGGGCGGACTGACCGCCGCGATCACCAACGGCACTCTGAAGCTGACGGGCGACAACACCTATGAGGGGTTCACCACGATCGCCGACAAATGCCGCGTGGAAATCACGCACGGCAATGCGTTGGGCAGTCCTCTTGCCGGTACGCTGGTCGACGGCGACGCGCTGGGCACTCTCCGCTTCAGCGGCTCCGTCGAGATCGAAGAACCCATCACCTTGAAATCCGTTCTCCCGGGCTATGTGCCCAGTCTTGTCAGTGGCTCGGGAACCAACGTGCTGAAAGGGCTCATCTCGAAGCGCAAAGAGACACGGCTGTTGGTGGAAAGCGGAGCCAACACGCTTGTGCTCGCGGGCGGCCTTAAACATATCGCGGACGGCGGGGCGTGCGTCTTTTACGTCGACCCCGGAGCTACGCTGGTCGTGACCAACAAGCCGATCGAGCTTGGCTGGAACTATGCACTGGTCACGGAACGGTCGGGGACCGTCGTCTTTGCCGTGGCGGGCAACACCATGTCTTGGCTGGAGCCCCGTTCCGGCAACCGCGTGCGCATGGAAGTCGCGCATGCATTCACCCCGGACATGACCCTCAAGCTGAGTTCCAGTTGGGCGACCGGCAATGCCATCTTTGATATGAACGGCTTCGATCAGACGGTCGGCTCCCTTGAGGCTAATCCCAATGCGACAAAGCCGGCGTATCTGGCCGTAACCAGCGCGTTGCCGGCCGCGCTGACCGTGAATCAGGGAACCACAAAAATGTTTCCGGCGGCGTTGGCGGGGGCGGTCAGCCTCGTCAAGAACGGTGCGGCTTCGCTGATCTTCACAAACGTAATTTCCACCACAACCGGCGACATTATCGTGAATGCCGGCACTCTGGCCGTGGCGGAAACCGGCGGTTTCAGCGCCACTAAACGCGTCTGGGTCAACGGCGGCACGCTTGAGTTGCGCAACGGGACGTCGCTTCCGGATGATGCCGTCCTCGCGGTCGCCGCAGGCGCGAAGGTCAACATCAAGGCCGGCGTCTCTGAAACCATCGGCAAGCTCTATCTGGGCGGCGAGCCCCAAGTGAGCGGCACCTGGGGTGCGACCGGGAGCGGTGCCGCGCATGAGAATGACGACTTCTTCAGCGGTGGCGGCGTTGTCAACGTCATGGCCGGTCCGGTCGGCCCGACCGTCGCTCTTTGGGACGGCGGCGGCGATGACCTCGCCATAAGTACTGCGGCGAACTGGGACGGCGATGTTTTGCCGAGCAACGACGGCTACACGACCGCTACATTTGCAGCAGGCGGCACCACAGCCATCGTCGATACGGCGTTCAGCTTCAACAGAATGGTGTTCAACGCCGATACGGATTTTACTCTGGCCGCTGGGGACGGAGCCATTACCAACGGTTTTAACGGCCTCGTCGCGACAACACCGAACGCGACGCCGCGCACGTATACGATCGATGAGGATGTCGTCTTCGCCAACCATCAGCATTGGCGTATCTCTAATAACGGAACGGCTGTTGTGACGCTCGACGTGACCGGCACACTTTCTGACAACGATGCGCCCTGCGATCTGGTGTTTCAAGGCGAGGGCATGTTGCGGCTCTCTGGCAACAACACTTATCGGGGCAAAACCACGGTGGTGAGCACCGGGGTCGTCGAGATCACGCACGGCAATGCGCTGGGCAGTGCGGACGGTGCCACGGAGATCAGGAACGGCGGCTATCTTCGTATTGAGGGCGGCAGCGGCATCACGATCGCCGAGCCATTCATCATCGGAGGTGAAGGCATTCCTACCGGCTGTAGTTGGTACGGTGCGCTGCGGAGCGTCACGGGCAGCAACGTCTTGACCGGCAAAATCACGGCCCATGGCGGACGGGTCCGTGCTGAAGCCGGAAGTCCGTTGGAACTCACCGGCGGTGCAGACGGGAGCGCTCTTGTCTGCACGGCGTGGGAGGGGTCTTGGATCCGTATCTCGGAAAAGCCGGTTAGCACGACGAGAGTCACTTGCCACGTGGGCGGCGGCTGCGTGATTTTCGCGGTTGCCGGCAACACCATTTCCGAAATGTTTACGGGGGGCTATTTCGTGCGCTTCGATGTGCCCAATGCGTTTCTGCCGACCATGTCGCTGCAGCAGGGCAGCTCAGGCGGGCAGGATTCGTACGTCGATCTCAACGGCCATGATCAGGTCATAGGAACCTTCTCAACTGGAACGGTGTCAGGCTACAGGCGGATCTTGTTCAGCGTGGAACCTGCGACGCTGACGATCAACCAGAACGCGGATCGTGTTCACAGCGGCAATATCACGGGCGCGGTGAGCATCGTCAAGCTTGGCACCGGCTCTCTCCTGTTCACCGGTGCGCATACCACTTCCGGCAGCTTCAGCGTGAGTAACGGTGTTCTGGCCGTGGGCGACACGGGCACCTTCGGCAACAACAGCACCAACATCGCGGTGGGCGGTAGCGGCACGCTGCTCCTCTCCAACTCGGTCGCGATCGCTGACGCTGCCATCGTGCAGATGCCGCCGCAAGGTGTCGGCACGGCCAAGATCCAAATGGCCGACGGCGTGGATGAGCGGGTCGGCTGGCTCTATTACGGCGACAAGATGCAGCGTGCTGGTACTTACGGTTCATCCGACAGTAGTGCCTACTACAAGGACAATACCCGTTTCGCAGGCAAGGGTGTTTTGCGGGTTTTGCATGATGACGCCGGAACCCTGTTCCTGCTCAGTGTCAAGTCACGGCTCCAGGTTAACACTTGGTTCTTGATGGTTGGTTGAACATTGATGTGCTTCCCTTCAAGGGGTGCGCCCACCCCCCGGGGGGGTGGGCGGTG
>JAKJHA010000019.1 GCA_022704125.1 Verrucomicrobiota bacterium
TTCTCATGCGAGCCGATTCTAGCACGGTGTCCAGTATTTGACGGATGCGCTTGATTTCCGGACACCGCGATTTTGGCTACGGTGTCCATGACTATGACATACCGCGGCGACCACTGGGTGGTCGCAATAATTCAACTACACTTTTTCAAAACTGCTATACTGGCGGAATGTAAAGGGAGACAACTATGAAACGGAAAACATCCAGAAGAGAGTTTCTTGAAACGGCGTGTTGCGGTTTGGCGGTTGGGGCGTTCGCAGGCGGATGCTGCTCGTCGCGCACAAATGCCCCTGCATGCGCGGAAGCAGGCGTGCTGGGAGCTTCGGAGGACTTCCGCTTCATAGAGCCCTTTGACGGCGGCATCATCCACGAGCAAAGCGGCTTTCCGGTACTCGGAACCGTGCCGAACAACACCGGCGGCGGACACATGCTGAAGGTTAAAGTCTCCGGCGTCGCGCCCGATTCCGCGAAACTCAAACTGTTCACTGCCGACGGCAGAAAGATTCAGGTGCGGCAAGGCAACAACACGTTTCAGGGCGTCGCTCTATTGCGTGACCGCGTCACCGAGATCCGGTGCCGTGCGACCATCAACGGTGTACGCCGAGAAATACGTACCCGCCCGGTCTGGGCCCAAAACTCATTTCCGCGATTCCGCTGCTATATCGACGACCACAGCTTTTTCTTCAGGGACATCGCCCGCAACAAATACAAAAGCCTGTTCGACTGTTTCTACCTTGCCAAGCTCCGCGAGCTGCACCGGAACTTCGGGGTCAAGATCAACCTCAACTGCTTCAATACCACGCCCGAGCGCGACTTCAGTCTGTCGATGTTCCCCGACACCTACAAGTCCGAGTTCGAGGACAATGCAGACTGGCTCCGTCTCGCGTTTCACTCCGAGAATGAGTTTCCTGACATCCCGTATCTGAACGCCACGCCTGAACAGCTTGCCGCCGATTTCGATCTGGTCGCCGGTGAACTGAAGAGGATCGCCGGCCGCGCCTACACCGCCGGTTTGCAGATACACTGGGCCGACGTGCCGCCGGACTGCTATAAGGTTCTGGCTGAGCGCGGCGTCAAAATGCTGCCGACGCGCGGGCGCAAGCCTGACGCCAAAGACAAGAAGATCTGCGACTTCCATCTGCCGGACGAGATTCTCGCATATCTGCACGATTACCAAGGCTGGATGCATTTTGAAAGCGGCCTCATCTTTTACAGTGCCTCTGTCGGCGGCTGCGATTGGACGCCGGTGGACAAGATCGTACCCAACATCTTGAAACGCATCGAGATCCCCGCCAAGAGCCATCTTGTCAACATCGCCGGACACGAGCAGTACTGGTGGCCGTTCTACAAGAATTTCGTCCCGGACATCTATGAGCGCTACGCTACCGCGTTCCGCTTCCTGCTGGACCGCGGTTACAAACCAATCTGGATCGAGGACGGATTTTTCGGCGGCTTACCTGCTTAAATAATTAACTTTCAACGAGCATGGACACTACACTTAAAAAGGGGACTCTCGTGAAACGCATCCCGCCACTTTTGGTCATGCTGACCGCATTCGCGTGCCATGCGGCTGAACCCGTCATCCAACCGGCAGAGGTGCGTCGCCGTCTCGCCCGCATCCAACCGGAAGCAGTACGGCTGGCGCTGGAGGACATGGCTACGCGCTGGCCGCAACGCTGCGGTCAGACGGACCGCGCATGGTGCGCAACTCTCGGCGCGCGCCGCGATGCGCTCATGGAGCGCCTTGACAAGCAGGACCCCGCCGCAGTTGCAGAAGCCGACGCACTGGTGCGGCAGGTCCGCTCCGCACTGCTGGTCAATCCGTTGCTGGATGCCGACCGGTTCTTGCTGATACGTCGCGGGGCCAACAATCTGGCTCTGCCGCAGAATTGGCAGCAGCAGCGCGATGTCAACCGCAGAGGACTCACCAACGAAATCGCATTTCTTACCGGTCTGCGCGACACACCAACGGTGACCTCGCTGCACCGTGCCGAGCCCGGCACCTACATCGGCGATCTGCAACTCCACTGAGACGCGCGCCGCTTGATGTTCACCGGCGAAAATGAAAAGCGCCTGCACCGCGTCTATGAGTTGGACCTCGCCGCGCCAGCACAGCCCAAGATGTTCCCCTTCATTCCGGACGATGATGTCGACAACTACGCCGGTTGCTGGCTGGCCGACGACTCGGTGATCTTTCTCTCCAACGCCACGTTTATCGGTGTGCCGTGTGTAGTCGGCTCCTCGTACGTTGCTGCGCTCTACCGCTGGATGCCTGCTGACGGCTCGATCCGTCGGCTGACCTTCGACCAAGACCACAACTGGTATCCCACGCAGATGCCGGACGGGCGCATCATGTACCTGCGCTGGGAGTACAGCGGCATCGTGCATTATGTCTCGCGTCTACTCTTCACCCTAAATCCCGACGGCACCGGCCAGCGCGAACTGTACGGCAGTAACTGCTACTGGCCCAACGCGCTCTTCTACGCGCGCCCTGTTCCCGGAGCCCCTCGTCGCTTCACCGCCATCGTTTCGGGTCACCATGGCGTGCCACGCATGGGCGAACTGGTGATGTTCGACCCCGCGCTGGGAAGGCGCGAAACGCAAGGCGTGATTCAGCGCATCCCCGGCCGCGGCCAGCCGGTCGAAAACCGGGTCAAGGACGAATTGGTCGATGACTCATGGCCCAAGTTTCTGCACCCGTGGCCGTTAGGCGGCGGGTACATCCTCACCGCTTGCAAACCGGAGCCCGATGCGCTGTGGGGCTTGTATCTCGTTGATACCTTCGACAACATCACGCTCATCCATGAGGAGCCGGGGCAAGCCCTCTTCGAGCCGATTCCAGTCCAGCCGATTCCGCGACCAGTCGTGCTGCAAGACCATGTGAATCTTGCGGAAAAACACGGGCGGGTCAAAGTCGTGGACATCTACGAAGGCCCCGGCCTTGCCGGCGTGCCGCGCGGCACCGTCAAATCACTGCGGTTGATGACCTACTCCTACGCCTACCGCGGCATGGGCTCCGAGACCGACCGCGTCGGCTTCGACGGTCCGTGGGATGTAGTGCGCATCATGGGCACCGTGCCGGTCGAGTCAGACGGATCGGCCTATTTCGAGGTGCCGGCAAACACGCCGATCTCACTCCAACCGCTCGACGAACAGGGACGCGCCCTGCAACTGATGCGGAGTTGGTTGACGGTCATGCCCGGCGAACTGCAATCCTGCTCCGGCTGCCACGAGCCGCAAAACAGCAGCATCGGCTCGACGCGTCGCATGCAGGCCATGGAGCGGCCGCCCTCGCAGATCCAGCCGTGGTACGGCCCCGAACGCGGCGTCGCCTTCAACCGCGAGGTGCAACCCGTGCTGGACCGCTATTGCGTGCGTTGCCACGACGGTCGTGCTGGTCGCCCCGATTTCACGTTGCGCCCCGGCGTCTCCATCAAGACCAAGGAGGTCTACTACATCAACGCGAACAATCTTTTCCCGCCGGCTTACCTAGCGCTCTGCGCCTACATCCGCAGTCAGACTCAGGAAGGCGACAACCACTTGCAGACGCCCTGCAACTTCCATGTGTCAACGACCGAACTGTTTCAGATCCTTGAGGCCAATCACCACGGCGTGCGCCTAGACGCAGAATCGTGGGACCGGCTGACCACCTGGATCGACATGAACCGTCCCAACCACGGCACATGGAGCGAGAACGTCGGTGCCAAGCGCATGGGACGGGTCGCCGAACGCCGCGCGGAAATGCAGCGCCGCTACGCCAACTTGGACGAGGCACACGAAGTCACGTACGGCGTCGCTAAATTGGCCGCTCCGGCGTTGCCGTCTGGAGATCCGCCGCCCCCGCCTCCGCCTGCACCTGCCGTGCCGGGGTGGCCCTTCGACGCGGCCGCCGCTCGCGCCAAGCAACAAGCGCTTGGCGCGGTCACGCGCACGCTCGATTTGGGCGACGGCGTCTCACTCACGCTGACGCGCATCCCGGCCGGTGCCTACGCCGCCGCCGACGGACGCCATGTCACGATCAAGCAACCGTTCTGGATCAGTGTAGACGAAGTGACCAACGAACAGTACGCGCGCTTTGACCCGCATCACGACAGCTTCATGGAGCGGGGCGAATACATGCAGTTCACGCGAGAAGAGCGCGGCTATCCGCTCAACACACCGACGCAACCTGTTTGCCGCGTGTCGTTCGACGCCGCCTCCGCCTTCTGTCGTTTCGCCGCGCAGCGCAGCGGCTTGCGCGTGCGCTTGCCGAGCGGCGACGAATGGGAGTGGGCCGCGCGCGCGGGCGCCGCCACACCGATGTCATACGGCGCGGTTGACGCAGACTTCAGCGCACACGCCAACTTGGCTGACGCCGTGTTCCACAAGATGGAACGGCTGCGCGACAACATGCCCGGTGCAGCCATCCCGGCATGGCGACCGGCTATCACCAACGTATCGGACGGCTTCCGCGTCTCGTCGCCGGTCGGCCGCTTCGCTCCCAACGCCTGGGGCCTGCACGACGTACACGGCAACGTCTGGGAGTGGACCACAGACCGGTTGCCGGATGGGCGCGCAATCGCCCGCGGCGGTTCATGGTGGAAACGTCCGCGCTACGCCACCTTCGCGGCGCGCGTGCCGTATGCTCCGTGGCAACGGGTCTACGATGTCGGATTCCGCGTGCTGGTCGAGTCCGAATAGCTCGTCACTACTTTTTCTTTTCATCCAACACAAGCGTCGCGTGCGTCGCGTACGCGCCACGCGGATCATGCGCATAGGCGCGCAGCGTCTTTTCGCCTAGGCCCTGATGATCACCCAAACGGTACAAGGCGCGCGCCACCGAGAGTTCACGCAGACAATTGGAGCGCTCGATGTCGCCTTCACGGTTCGAGTAGTTCTTGATCACCGGCAGGTCGGCCTGCATCGTAAATGAGTAGCCGCCCACGCCCTCTTTGGCGAGCAGCGCACCCAGCACAGGTGCCGCCGAACGGTCACCGATCGCCTCCAGCGCCATGGCCACAGCACGGAAATGAGAAAACTCGTGGGAAGCGTCGAGCGCGTTCGCCTTCCGAATGATCGCGGCAACCGCCTGCTTGGAACGGGCGCGACCCAGCGCGATGATGTAGCTGTCCACCCAACTCACGCTGCGGTTGTACTGTCCCATACCGCGGAAGTTCCAGCCCTTGTCCCACTCAAGCGCCTCCACCTTTTCGATCAGGTCACGCTCGCCGTCCGCATGTCCCATCATGGCCAAAACGTGGGCATAGACGAAACGCTCCTCGGGCTTGCGCGCCTGTTTGAAGGCCGCCTTCATCAACGGCACGCTGCGCGCGGCATCGGTCATCACCACGCTAAGCCCTTGATAGGCGTCGGGCAGGCTCTTCACCGCTTCCGCGAAACGCGAGTCCGGCAGCGGGTATGAGTCCTTCATGGTCAGCACTTCCGCCGGCACGATCTTCATCTCGACCAGATGCCGCTGTAGCGCCTTCATATCCACCTTGCGCACCGTGACGCCAGCCTTGATGGCCATCGCGGCGGCGGTGCCAGCCGCGTACCCCTGATTCTGCACGTCCGGCTGCATACGCAGGATCGGCATGGCATCGCGGTGAGCGCTGATGCCAAGCCCCGTCACCAGCAGGCCCTCCAACTTCTTTGGTAGCAGACAGCGGTAGGGCAGATTGACCCTCATACCGTGATGCCCCGGATCCTCAATGAAAAACTGCTCGTGCACGGTGTGGCCGTGCGAGTCAAAGTTACTGTACGGCTGCACGATCACATCGGGGTAGGTGCGCTCGTTCACGACATCAAGCGGCGTCATGTAGAACGCGCCGATCAGGCGGCGGCGCTCGCGGCTGTTGATAACCTGCGCCTGGTCCCAGATCCCCTCGCGCATGCTGTAACGGGAGCGCAACGCAAAGAAGCAGAGGTCGGCGGCGTCAGTGTCGTCTAAGAAGCCGATGTCGGTATTCGTGTAGCTGGCACCCATCAGGCGCGGCGTCTGCCCCACCCCTTGCAGCACGAGTTCGTCGGCCGTGATAAACTCCGTCTCCTCGCCCGCCAGCGCAGCCAACTCGGCGTTGCCGGTACCGTCGATCGCCACCTTGCAGCGGATCACGCCGCGCTCGCCGTCCGGCGTCACCACCACCACACCGGTCACCGCGCCGTTCTCGACCACCACGCCGGTCACCATCGTGCCGTACCAGATTTCGGCGCCGGACTTGCGGTTCTGACTGCGGTACCACTCGGACTTGCTCTGCGAAAAAACAAGACCTGTCTCCTTCACGCCCTGATCAATCACGCTGGTGAAGCCCACGCGGTTGCCCCAGTAGTAGATGCCGATCAGACCATCGGTCTGCACGCCACCCATCTGGTAGATGTATTCGCACACGATCGTACGTGCACCGTGGCGCGCGGCGGCGATACCCGCCGGCCCTCCGCCGGTGCCGGCACCGGCCACCATAACACCGCATTCGGCCAGCACCGGCAGCTCGCGCGCTTCCGCCGTGACAGAACCGGAGGTGTTCGACAGGTAGGGCGGCAGGGTTCTAGAGTGTTCGCCAACTTTCACGGCGGTACGCGGCGCGGACAGCTTCCCGCCAGCCACACGCACGTTGCCCAGAGCCGGACGGCGCGCCGCCAGCTTGGCGGCTTCCGTTCCCAGACGCTCACCCACGGCCATCAGGTTGCCGGGCTTCATCAGTTGCTCGGCCGCCTGCCGCGACAGATCGGCCATGGCACTCAGCACAAACAGGAACTCCGTACCCGCCGGCTGAAAGGCCTTCAGGTCAATCGCATCGGCACCAGGCCAAGGCGCCTGCGATGACGCCTGACCCTGGATGCGGTCGGGGTGCACCAGCGACAGCGTATCGGCCGACTCCAACTGGCTTGGCACGAAGGTCAGGTCACGCGCCTTCTGCTCCGCCTCGGCAAACGAACGAGCAGAACCATCCTTCATCGGCAGATCAATCTCGCACTCGAACATCCGGCCCGCAATTGACTCAGGCGAGCCTTTGGGCGGCTTAATGCCGGTAATGCGCGCATCGTAGAGACCGAACAGCTCTTTGACGCGCAGACCCTCGGCACGCGGGGCCTCGCCAGCCACCACAACGCGCTTGAAGGTGTAGGTACCGGCTGGGAAAGGCGTTGCCCGACCACCCGCCGCCCGCGCCATTAGACCGCGCTCCGTGGCATCGATCACCACTTTGGCTTTGATCGCTTGGCGTCCGCTGCGGTTTGCGATCACCACTCCCGACAGCTTGCCGGCGCTGTCGATCAGCGGTTCGGTCGCGTGCGTACCGGTAAGGAAGGGCACACCAGCCTTCAGCAGCGCCGTATCCAACGTCTTCTTGACTTTCAACGGCGACGTCTGATCGGCGATTCCTTGGCCGGCCGCCGACTCCTTGGCCGGATACACGTAGAACTCACCGAGCAACTGCCGCTTCATGCTGGCGTCGAGTATCGCATCGACCTTAAGGTAGCGGTGTTTGCCGACCAGCGGCAGGGTGAAAGTCGCACACTCCGGCTCCAATTCTCTCACGCGCTCCGTTGTCTCGCCCAGCACCTTCCAGCTTTGTTTATCCTGACTACCAGACACGCGGATTTTGGCGGTTGCAAAGCCCGACCCCCACTCGCGATGAAAAACCGCAGCGACAAATGAACCCAGTTCAACCACAGCCCCTAGATCCAGTTCGAACGAGACATCCTCCTCAAACTGCACACTGTGGATAGGCGCGTCAGTCCACTTGCCGTCCGCCAACATCTTGCCGTCGATATCCTTGTGCGCTGCGGCCGATACCTTGTCGGCCTTGTACGTGAAGGGCAACGACTCAGGACGGCGCTTTTCCGGCATGAACATCTTCGTGATCAGCCCACAACGGGTGTCATCGTCACTGGCAAGCCGCAACCTGAGCTTACCCGCCATATCCTCACCGAGATAGGGCCGCGGCGCGGCCACAAAAACCTTGGCACCGGCCTCCGCCGCTTTGAGCGCCGCCGCCACGGCACCGGACGAACCGCCGATCACCACCACATCCACATCCTGGACGAGCGGCAGCGACTTCTCTCCCTCAACGATACCGGCCGCACTTGCGATCCCGGCCAAAAAAACAGCACTCCACACCAAGCATTTCTTCATACTCTTCTTCGTCCCTCCCGATTGCGTGTTGACAACCAACGCGGGCGCAGCCCGCAACCCAATTCAATCTCACACAAAGGCCACGAAGGCCACAAAGTTTTCCATCGCGTGAAACAACAGAGCAGTACCCTCCCAAAAATCTCTGCGTCTCTGCGTTAAACTCCTAACTCCTAAATCCTAAATCCCAACTCCTAAATCCTAAATCCCAAATCGCGCCCCGCGCGTCTCAGCGTTCCGCGCTCCGCGCTTTCGTCCGCCCGAATATCCATCGCCGCACGGCCAGACGCAACAGGTCAATCAACATGCGACTGCCACTCGAAAACACCTTCACAGTGGAGTGCCCGCTGTAGTCCCAGCGCACCGGCACCTCTGCCACGTTGTAGCCCAAGTCCCGCGCCATGGCGATCATCTCGACATCAAACGCGAAGCGTCGCGTACGCATCCTTTCAAAGATGATTTTTGCTGGCTCGGCACGGAAGAGCTTGAAGCCGCACTGCGTGTCTTTGAAGTTATGGACACCGGCCAAGCGGACCAGCAAATTGAAGATGCGGCTCAGCACACGCCGATGAAACGGCGGCGGCTTGCCGATGTGCGCACCGCGCACCGCACGCGAACCGCAAGCAATGTCCGCGCCTGCGTCCAGCGTATCCTTGAGCTTGCGCCAGTCCTGCAGCGGGGTCGACAAATCCGCATCCGACATCAATATCAACTCGCCGCCAGCGGCCAAGATACCAGTGCGAACCGCATACCCCTTGCCTTGATTCACCGCATAGCGAAGCAACCGCATGCGGGAATCCTTACGGTCCGCAACCAAATCGTTGACGATCGCCGCGCTTGCTTCGGGCGATCCGTCGTCCACAAAAACCACGTCGATCTCAACCCCCTGCGCCTTCTCCTCCGCCATAAACGCGACGATCTGCCGCAACGAATTCTCGAATCGGAGGTGCTCCTTGTAAACTGGTATGACCAGCGTCAACGTCATCGATTCCCCCTTCTCCCCTTACCACGCACGACAGAGGAACCCCTTAAGATAAAGCCCTTCCGGGAAGCAGAGCCCTTCCGGATGATCTTCGGCCTGCTGCAGCCGCGCGATCACCTGAATGTCGCGCTTCGCATCCACCGCCGCATCGGCAACGACCTTATGGAACAAATCCGACGTCATCAAACCGGAACACGAGAATGTGGCCAGCACGCCGCCGGGACGTAGCAGCTTGATGCCCAGCAGATTGATATCCTTGTAGCCGCGCGACGCTTTCATCAGGCTTCCCTTGGACTCTGCAAACTTGGGAGGGTCCAGTACCACCAAGTCGAAGCTGCGTCCTTGGTCGCGAAATGTACGCAACACATCGAACACATTGCCCTGAATGAAGGATGATTCCTCGACGTGACACGTATTGAGCGCGGTATTGGATTTAGCGAGTGCCAACGCCTCTGCCGAAAGATCGACATGCGTGACTGAAGCCGCACCGGCCGCAACCGCTGCGATCCCAAAACCGCCCGTATAGGAAAAAGCGTTGAGCACATCGCCCCCGTTGGCGTACCGCTTGATACGCTCGCGGTTTTCGCGCTGATCCAGATAAAACCCAGTCTTGTGTCCGGCCCGCACATCCACCTGATAGCGGCATCCGTTCTCCACGATCTCGATCCGCTCCGGCGGCGGCTCGCCCGCCAACACGCCAGAAATCTGCGGCAACCCCTCATGTGTGCGCGCCTCCATATCCGAACGCTCGTAGATGCCGCGACAAGGAAAGTAACGCTGGAGTGCGTCAACGATCACACGCTTCCAGTACTCGGCCCCCACAGTCGTAAACTGGCAGACGATCCAATCAGCATAGCGGTCGGCGATCAACCCCGGAACACCGTCCGCTTCCGCATTGATCAGCCGAAAAGCATTTGTTGCTCCGTCGCCCAAGAACCCCGCCCGCGCACCCACAGCACGCGCGATGCGGTCGCTGACAAACGCGTCATCCACCGTGACCTCGGGATCGAACGACCACATGCGCACGCGGATCTGCGACGCAGGCGAAAACGCACCCGTGCCGAGCGGCTTGCCGTCGGCGGCGATGACCCGCACGCTTTCGCCAGGTTCCGGCGCGCCGTCCACGCTACATATCGCACCAGAAAAAACCCACGGATGCCGGCGAACTACGGAAAAATCCCGATTAGGATGAAGAGTGATAGATGTCATGGGGAGCAGTTTAGCAAAGAACAGCCGCAAAGAAACGCCCGTTTTTTAGACATGACTGACCCGATTGACATGATTGTTGTGCCGTGCGCGGCGCGACGACAAAATAATGCACTAATGAACTCATGCACTAATGAACTCCGCACAGCGGTCGACCACTCCTTTGCGGCGTAGCACGGCTTCTGTGCCACGGGCACCTAGGGCACGGCGCGCCTCTGCATCGCTCATCAGACGCTCAATCTCGTGCGCCAACGTCGCTTCATCGGGCACCTGTATCAATGCGTCGGTCTCCAGCAGGTCGGACATCACCGGGCGGAAGTTTTCGGTGTACGGACCGACCAGCGTCGCTGCGCCGCAGAGGCAGGGCTCGATCATGTTCTGCGCCCCGTGCTCGTATAGGCTTTTGCCCACGAACACGATCTGCGCGTTGCCGTAAAACCCCATCAGTTCGCCCGTAGTGTCGGCCAGAATAACGGGCGGAGAGGCAGGATCGATATCTGACAGCGGGCGGGCATTTTCGCCGGATGGTTCATGGAGCATCCCTGTTGATTTCCGCACGCATGCAAAACCGGCGCGTTCGATCTCCGCCTGCACGGCATCGGCTTTTTCAAAGTGGCGCGGTACCAGCACGAGGCGCAGGTCCGGATGGCGTGTCCTGAGATGGCTGTAAATGCGGAGCAGCGCCGCGTCTTCACCAGGCCACGTCGAGCCGCCCAGCAGTATCGTACGCGCCGGGCCACAATCCACCCGCACCAGAAACGCGGCGACCTCCTGCTCTTTAGCGGGGTTCCTGATCGCCACGTCGAACTTGAAACTGCCGGTCACCGTGATACGCTCCGGATCGGCACCTGCGTCCACGAGGCGTTGCTTGTCGGCCTCGGACTGCGCTAAAATCGCGGTGAACATGCGCAAGACCGGCCCGAACCAGAAGCGCAGACGGCGATAGCCGGGCGCCGAGCGGTCGGAGACCCGTGCGTTGATCAGAAAGAGCGGCACGCTCTGTCGATTGCAGGCGCGGATCAACGTGGGCCAGATTTCAGACTCCGTCAGAATCAACGCTCGCGGCCGGATCGCGGCCAGAGCCCGGCGCACGCAAAGCGGAAAGTCCAACGGGTTGTACACGAGCACATCCTCGGGGCCGACCTGCTTTTCGGCTTCGCGCCATCCGGTGGAACTGGTGGTGCTGAAAACGAAACGGAGACCGGGTTCGCGCGCCCGCATGGCCCGCATCATCTGTCCCGCCACATAGACCTCGCCCACGCTGACGGCATGAATCCAGACCGCACCCTGCATTTGTTGCAGCCGCGTGAGCACGTCAGCCGGATAACGTCCGAAGCGGTCGCCCATGCGGCTGCGGTATCCGCCGCGCCGCTTCATGCGCAACAGGAAATGCGGCAGCATCACGACGTAGGCCACAGCAAACAACACGTTGTAGAGCCACCACCTCATCGCGCAACTCCGTTCCCGGCCCCCGCCAAGGCATAGGCGCGGAACCACGCAACAAACCGGTCAAGGCCCTCCTCCAGCGTCGTGGCAGGCTGATATCCGGTACGAGCCTGAATCCGCGCGAGGCTCGCCCACGTCGCGGGGATATCGCCGGGCGGCAGTGGCGCGACCTCAATCTGCGGCGTCACACCCAACTTCTCCGCCAGCAGGCGGACCGCGCTCAGCAGCACGACCGGTCGTCCGCTGCCCACATTGAAAAGCTCATACCGAGCGTGTAGCGGCATGTCGATGCAGCGCACGATGCCCTCCACCACATCGTCGATGTGGGTGAAATCGCGGCTCACGTCGCCGCCCTGAAACACTTGCAACGGACGGCGCTGCGACAGCGCGTCGGCAAACAGGTAGAGCGCCATATCGGGCCGACACCACGGGCCATACGCCGTGAAGAGCCGCAGACCGACACACGGGATGCCGTAGAGCTGCGCGTAGGTATGCGCCATCAGCTCATTCACCCGTTTCGTGGCGGCGTAGAGACTCACCGGCCGGTCCGCAGGCTGCTCTTCTGTAAAGGGCAGCACGGCACTGTTGCCATAGACCGAGGATGAGGAGGCATACACCAGACGCGGCGTAACCGCCGCATGGCGGCAGCACTCGAGCAACGAGAGAAAGCCCTCCACGTTGTTCTTCTGACAGACGAACGGCGCGTTGAGCGATGCGCGCATGCCGGGCTGTGCCGCGAGATGCACGACGCGCTCTGGTTGAAACTCCGCGAATGCGCCCTGCAACCGCTCCCCGTCACACACATCGCATGTGATCAGGCGCGCTTCTTGGCCATCGTCCGCCGCACGTCCGACGAGCGCCGCCCAGCGGTCATGTTTGAACTGCACGTCGTAGTACGGCGTAAAGGCATCGATGCCCGTCACCGCGTGTCCGTCGCGCAGCAGGCGCGCCGTCAAGTGGGCACCGATAAAACCCGCCGCTCCTGTCACCAGTATCCGCATAGCCGCTTTGCCTCGTGCGCCGGGGCGTTACAGAAGCGTCACGCCGCGTTCGCTGAGGTACGCCTTCAGGTCACCGATGCCGATCTCGCCAAAGTGGAAGATCGAGGCAGCCAGCAGGATCGTGGCTCCCGCCTGAACGGCGTCGTAGAAATGCTCAAGCGTTCCGGCGCCGCCGGATGCTACGACCTCCGCCGAAACCGCCTGTTTGATCGCACGAATCACCGGCAGGTCATATCCGGTGCGCGCGCCATCGCCCGCCTTGCTGGTGGGCAGGATGACCGGCACACCGAAGCCGTCCACGCGCTTGGCCCACTCCACGGCGTCCGTGCCAGTCGCGGTACGGCCGCCGTCGATATAGACCTCGTACCCGGACGGCAGCGTCGCGCTACGATCCACGTCGATCGCCACGGTCACCTTGTCGGCACCGAACGCGCGAATCAACTCCGGCACCAGTTCCGGCTTGCGGAATGCCGCGCTGCTGATCGACACCTTGTCGGCACCAGCCGCGAGCACCGCTTCAGCGGTCGACACGTCGGAGATGCCGCCGCCCACCGTAAAGGGCACGGTCACGGCATCGGCCACGCGCCGCACCACATCCAGCAGTGTGGCGCGTCCTTCAACCGTCGCCGTGATATCCAGCATGGCGAGCTCATCGGCGCCTGCGGCACAATAAGCGCGGGCGCATGCGACAGGATCACCCGCGTCACGGATATCGACAAAATGCACGCCTTTGACGACGCGTCCCTCCTGCATATCCAGACAGGGCATGATCCGAACAGGTTGACTCATTACAAACAGACTCCTTGCGTTGGGTCGCAACCCTCACGCGCACTAGACCTTGAAATACTCTTCCCAACCCTTACGCGGGGGTTCACCGATCCGCAACAGCGCCTGAGCGGCGTCGTGATTGGTGATCTTGCGGGTCTTGGGATCAAACTCCAGCTTGGCGTTGACATTCTGCACGATGATGCCGAGGCACATGAACTGGCAGAGCGGACCGGACACCGCGAAGCGCGAACGGCAGACCTCCTCGCCCTTGACGCCGAGCAGGAAGTTCTTGTAGTGATTCGAGGGGCTCTTCGGAACCTGCGGCAGCGTGGCCTTCACCGCGTCGGCTTTTTCACCGCCGATCACCGAGAGCGTGGAACCGTGCGAACCACCCTTGAATATCACGCCGTCACCGTAGATCTCCTTGCCGGGCGGCAGCGCCTTGCCCTGGTCGGAGCCACCGAGCGACGCCGGCGCGTTGCTGTTGGTCTTGACCCCGTGGAATCCCTCCGGCAGTTCAGGATGGTTGCCCACACCGTCGTACCAGTACACATCGCAGGCCGGCAGGCCCGGTCCGCGTGCCGGCACCTTGAAGAGCAGCGTAGAGGCCATCGGGAAGACGTACGGATTCCACCCTTCCATCTTGAGCGGCTCGACCGACGTCGGCAGGCCCCACTTCAGGAATTGGTGGCCGGTGTCGAGAATGTGGGCACCCCAATCGCCCAACGCACCGTTGCCGAATTCGTAGAAGCAGCGCCAGTCACCGTTGAGATACTGTTCGGTGAAGTCATGCTCCGCGACATGCGCCAGCCAGGTGTCCCAATCCACGTTGTTGGTGTTCGGCTGTTTCGCGATCGCCTTTTTGATGGCTGCGGGATCGCCCTTCCACTTGTGCCAGCGGCGACCGCCATTCATGTGGGCCACGAACTTGGTCACATTGTCGAGGACGCCGGCTTCCTGCCAAGTCTTGAACTGAAAGTAGTTGCCGTCAGAGTGGCCTTGGTTGCCCATCTGCGTGGCAACTTTGTACTTCTGCTCAGCCGCCATCAGCAGATCGATCTGATTGAACGAATGGGCCAGCGGCTTCTCCACGAACACGCCCTTGCCACGACGCATCGCCTCCATCGTGATGACGAAATGCGAGTGGTCCGGCGTGGCGACCAACACTGCGTCGATCTCCTTGTCGTGCTTGTCGAACATCTTGCGGAAGTCAGTAAAACGCGGCGCATTGGGAAACTTCTGCAACGTTTTTTGCGTCCGCTTGCCCCCCATCTCCGTGTCGCACAGCGCCACGATGTTACAGAGGCCCGTGGCAAACAATGCGTTGATGTCGCCCGCGCCCTGATTGCCGATACCGCAACAGGCGAGGTTGACCTTTTCATTGGGGCTGGTTTGTCCGGCTACACGCAGAAAAGGAAATGCCGCGCATGCCGACGCGACGCCCGTACGTTTAAGAAATGACCGACGTGAATACGAAATGCGTTCCATGATGTCTCTCCTTGCTCTTACTCGTTTGTGTGGTGCGGGATTAAAAATTATCAGGGACGGGTGGCCGTGCGGGCGCGTTACGCTTCCGAGCCGCCGCTTGGCCAGCCATGGCGGCGGCCGTGATGGCCTTGATCTCTGAGGTCGGAATCAACATGGCGGACAACGTCTCTCCCTTGAACGGCCAACCCGCAAAGACGATCCCCTCGCTGTCCGGAATCCCTTTCGCGATGTCCGCCGTTTCGGGACGCGCCGCCAGAGAAAGCGCTATGATGCGTGCCAGCGCGATCCTGCCTATGCTGTGCGGATCAGCCGATGGCGACAACAACGCTTCGATATGATCGGCCTCTGCGGATGCACCTGCCGAGGCTTTGGCGCGTTTGACCGCATCTGCAAGCACGGCCTCGCCGCCCATAGCCAAAATCAGATCCTTACCGCTGGTCGCATAGGTGTAGCCGTCACCCAAAAGTACCTTCAGTGTGCGAAAAGTCTGCTGATGCGCCGCCACGGCGGCATCGGCCTTTTCGGCCGGCAGATCGGGAGGGAACGCAGCGCGCACTGTTTTCTCCATCGCCTGCTCATCGAACTCCATCTTCCAATCGTACACCTTCATGTCGTCAACCGTACGCTTGGTCGGCCCCGGGAACTTGATACCGCTCTGCTTCATCATCGTAACGAAAAACGGCTCTTTCATCATGGCGAACTGCGATTCCAAATAGCCGACAGGATCATCCATCTGCCAGCATCCCTGTACGTGCAGCGCGCCGTCCGGCACCGGTCGGCTCACGGCCAAGGCTTGCGGCACACCCCACAGCGCGATCGATTGCTTCAAGACCGCAGCCCAGTCATTGGTTGCGCCGCCGGTATACATCGGCGACGAGGCGACGAGCTCGGTATACATCTCGATGAGCGCGTTCTCCAGCGTCTCCGGCACGGTCGACCCGCCCGACGCATAACTGAACAGCGAATCCTTTTTCAGAAACGCCTGCTGTTTCGTAGAAACGGGCTTGCCGGAGAGCATCAACGCTGCCAGATCCGATCCCGCGCGCGGTATCAGGCGCGAGCGGACGAACACCCCTTCATTCTGGATGTTGAGCCCCAGATGAAGCGCTTTGAGCTGTTCGAGCATCCCGCTATAGAAACCCAGCGCGCGCTCCACCGCGCGGCGTTGCTTCTCGGCGTCAGGCGCGTTGACCTGCACCGGTATGGACGCCGTTGCTTTTTTCAGATAGGGCACCACGGCCTGAGGCTCCACCGACACACGCAGCGCGCCAGGCAACGTCGGTAACTCAGAGTAAGCCGTCAGGTCCGTCCCCAGCAGCGCGGCCTGTTTTTTCGCATGCGTCACGATATACAGACGGCCGCCCGCGACCTTTGCCGCCATGTGCTTGCCCAGCGTGTAGATGCCGTCCTTCGGCTCGGGCAGCGCCCCTTCGGCCTCCCCCCCGGCCAACGCCTTGAGGTAAGCCTCCGGCGCGGCACTGGGCGCAACCTCGATGACCATGCCGGTTTCGCCGCCCTCGAGTGCGAGCAGGTGCATCGCGACCGGCTTGCTGTTATCCATCTGCGCCGCACCCGGCAAGCCACCGGTCATCATCATCGGCAACGCCGCAAGCATCGGCGCCTGAAACGCCCCGGCCCCCAGCGCGGCTTGCTTTTGCAGCTCCGCGAAACTCTCTACGTAGACCGACACGATGCGCGTTGCACCCAACGCACTCCCGGCGCACGCGACGCCGCACACAGCAACGGCCAAAACCGCCCTCACTCCATTTTTCATATCAACCTCCCGGTGCCCATCCATCTGACAGAGACCTAATTGGTAGTATCATTATGCGGACTTCACACCGGACGTGTCAAACGCATTAGCGATGTAATCGGTTGGTGACAGGGGTGTGCGAAGATCGTGCGTTTCTGGTGAGAGGGAGAGCAGAGAGTCGGGGCGCGGGCGTCCTCGCCCGCAACAACGTGTCTTGCAAAAGGCTGATGCGCACATGTGCTCGGTTTCAGATTTTTACTCCTAACAGCCTTACTGTCTCACAGTCTCACAGCCTTCTCGCGCGCAGCGCGGTTATCTCTGTGCGCCGAATTTGACATAGACCGGGCGGTGAAGCGCGAACGGCCCATGGGCGGGGGTAAGCCGTCCCGTGGCTTTGTCGTAAGCGTAGGACATCAGCTCGTTTGAGTTTTCGTGCCCGAGCAGCACGAACTTCTCGCCCGGCATGAATTCGAAGTCGCGCGGCGATTTGCCGACCAGCTTGGAGATCGCCAGCAGCGTCATCTTGCCGGTGTCGGGATCAATGTCATACGCGGCGATGCTGTCGTGTCCCCGGTTTGAGCCGAAGAGGCGGCGGCCGTCGGATGAAATCTTGATCGCTGACGCCTTGCTGTAGTCGGTGAAATCTTCCGGTAGCATGGAGAGCGTCTGAACGTGGACGAAAGCCTCGCCGGTGTAGAGGAACGACGAGATCGTGTTGTTGAGTTCGTTCAACAGATAGGCGGTTTTGCCGTTCGGGTGAAAGATGATGTGGCGCGGTCCGGCGCCGCCAGCCGTGGCGATGGCCAGCGCCGACTTTTCCTTGAGCCCCGCCGCACGACCGGGGAAGTCGTACACCTTCACACGGTCAATGCCGAGGTCGACGATGCAGAGGTGACGGCCATCCGGCGAGACTTCGGCACAATGGGCATGCGCTTTCTCTTGGCGCTTGGGGTCGGGACCGCTGCCGGTGTGCGTCACGGTGACCGGAGGCTTGTCGGCGATCCGGCCATCTTCGGTCAGTTCAAAGACGCCGGAGAGCGCATTGGTGTACTCGGCGAAAACGAGAGACTTCTCGTCGGGAGCGAGCGCGACGTAGCAGGGCGGTGTCACGCCGATCGGCTTGTGGTTGAGCGGCAGGAGAGTGTCGCCCTGAATCGCGTAGGCGGCAACGGCACCG
>JAKJHA010000246.1 GCA_022704125.1 Verrucomicrobiota bacterium
TGCCAGACATCTTGTGCCGACCACTGGATTGTCAAATTGTCGCGGGCGGTGACGATGCCGACACTGTTGAGCGGAAAGATGTCGGGGATAGACAGGAAGCGTTCATATACGCGAAGCGACGACTCGTCTCGCGGGACGAAAAGGTAGTTGTCGGTACGCGGCGTCAATTTGCGCCAGCGGGTTTTCTTGGCATCATGCTTGTCTAGCCATGCGTACTTCGATTCACGTGTACCGTACAACTCTGTGTACCGGACCACAGCGTCGGACTTTGTTTTGCCGCCGCGCTTGATGAAGAAGGCAATGGCCACGCCCGGGCGGATGTCGAAAACATTTTTGTCCGGCGAGCCGTCGGGACAGGTCTCCTTCTTGAGCGCATTTCCGTGGAGATCCAGAATGTAGATGTCGTCGAAAGTCTGCATGAGGCTTCGGCGCATGCCGCGGAAGGTAGGGTTGTCCAGATAGCCATGGTTGGTGATCATGCCGACCACGCCGCAACCTGCTTGTTCGATCTTCCACTGCGCAAAACGCAGGAATTTCACGTAATCGTCCTGGAGCCATTTGGGGTTCTTCTCGCCGAGCGGCTTGCCGTCCACCTGCTTGTATGTCTCTATCAACCCGCGTATCCATTCGCCGGTGTTGGTCGAGTGGCCGGAGTAGGGTGGATTGCCGAGGATGACGAGGATTGGGGTTTGCTGCTTGACCTGTCCAGCGAGGCGGGATTCCTCGGCCAAAGCGGAGAAGCCGGGCAGGCGGCTCTGTTCCAGTTCCTCGTTGTCGAGGGTGTTGGTGAGGTAGAACGGCATGCGCTCGTCGTCGCGCAGGCGGTGCCCGAGTTCTTCGAGAAAGAAACTCATCTTGAGATGACCCACGGCGTAGGGAGCCATCATCAGCTCGAAGGCGTAGAAGTTCTTGAGGATGTGGTGGCGGATAAAATCGGCGCGGCCGCCTTTGCCGTATTTGGCCTCGAACTCCGCGACCGCCAGCGCAACGGCACAGGCGATGAAGGTCATGGTGCCGGCTGCCGGATCGAGCAGCGTCACACCTTCCGAGGCGAGGCCGTCGCGCTTGCCGAATTCGGTCTTGAGAATGTTATGGAGCGACCGGACGATGTATCCGACAACAGGCTCGGGGGTGTAGTAGACACCGCGCTGCTCGCGTTCTTTGGGATCGTACTGGGCAAGGAAGGTCTCGTAGAAGTGGACGATGGGGTCGCTGCCCTTACCCTCGTGATAGTAGCGGTCAAGGATGCCGGGAGCGTCAGCCACGGCGAGCACTTCGGCGATGTCGTCCACGCACCAAGCCAGTTGCTCGGGCAGATCGCCCAGTGAGATGAACCGGAACAGGTCGCGCAAGACGCCGATCGTATGCGGGATACTGTCGAAGGCGGCGCGGCGGCTGAAGGCGTCGCCAGAGCGGGTACGGGCGGCAAAAAGCCCGTATGTGATCGTCTGCGCAAAGAGGTCGGCGAAATCCTCGGGTTCCAGAGTACCGATCAGATAGGTCTGGAATGCTTCGAAGAACCCGGTAAGGACACTGGGCGCATCCCTCTCTCTCGCGAGTTGCTGGGCGACCTCATCCCGCAGGAAACGCGTGCGCTTGGCGAGTTCAACGGCCAACGACTCTGCCGTGAACACCTTCGGAAGCGAGAAATCGAGAAAGCGGTTGAGCAGTGCTTGAAGTTCGTCTGCGCGTTCAATGGGTGGCGTCGTGTGCAGGCGGGTCATGACGAATGGCCGCGCCGCGAGGACGGTCTGTACCCGTTCTCCGTTGCGATAAAGGCGGAACTCGAAGAAGTTGGTCAGGATCAGGTTCGGGAACGTTTCGCGGTAGCGCTTGAGTTGCTCCGAATCCTCGATGGCGTCCAGGTTCTCGATGGCCGGATTCTTCGCCTCAATATAGCCGACGATCCTGTCGGTGCCGTTCCACAGGCGAAAATCCGGGTTTCCGGCATCGGTAGGCTTCGGTAACGTGGTGACGTGAACGTGTTTGCGCCCGGTTTCGTCGGCTACGGTTTTCAGCAGATCCGCGAGCACGGGGTAAAAACTTTCCTCACGCGCGTCACCCTGCCGGGCAACAGCGTGCAGTTCCTTCAAGTAGTCATCAAATAGGCCGCTTTCGCTCATCAATTCGGGTGTCCATGATGTGCCGACCTGCCTGCGGGCGTGCGGCGCGCGAACTCTTCCGCGAAGGCGCGGTAGGCTTCTGCACCGCGGCTGGCGGGATCGTAGAAGACAACCGGCTGACCGAAGCTGGGTGCCTCGCTGACGCGTACGTTACGCGGGATGACCGTATCGTAGACCCGCCCGCCGAAGTGCGTGCGCACCTCCGCCACGACATCAGCGGAGAGGCGTGTGCGTCCGTCAAACATGGTCATCAGGATGCCTTCGAGTTGCAAGCCGGGATTGACGCCGTTGGCGCGGAGTTGGTCAATCAGCGAGGTGATCACGCTCAACCCTTCCATGGCGTAGTATTCGCACTGCATGGTGACGATGATGCCATCGGCCGCTGCGAGCGAAGAGGTCATCAGAATACCGAGCGAGGGCGGACAGTCCATCAGCACATAGTCAAAGACTCCGGCGGTGAGCACCCGATCCAGCGCATTGCGGACCACCGCCAGATGGTTCTCCTGCCGGGCAATCTCGATCTCTGCGCCGGCCAGGTCAAGCTCGGCGGGAATGATGTTGATGCCTTCATACGGCGTGGCCTGGATGATGTCCGCTACGTCGGCCGCGCCGGTAAGCACGGGATAGAGGCTATAGCCCGGTCGGCGCGGCAGGCCGAGGCCGCTAGTGGCGTTGGCCTGCGGATCAAGGTCGATCACCAAGACCGTCTTCTGCATCAGGGAGAGCGCTGCGGCCAGATTGACGACCGTGGTCGTCTTGCCGACGCCGCCCTTCTGGTTGGCGACTGCGATGACGCGGGTGGTTCTGGCGCTCATGACTTAATCATTCCGATCTCGCGGGCGTAAGCGAACATGCCGCCAGCGGCAATGACCGGCGCGACCGCACCGATCGGTTTCAAGGGGAAGACCGCGCCGTCCGCGAGACGCGTGATGGTGTTCGACGCCATATCGATTTCAGCTTCGTCGCCGGTCTTAAATTTTTCACACAGGCGTTGCTCGGACTCCAGCGGAAAGATCTCGCCGGTGGCCACGGAATTACGGAAGAAAATGCGCGCGTAGCTCTCCGCCACCACCGCCTTGGCCCCGGCCGCGCCCAGTGCGATCGGCGCGTGTTCGCGCGACGATCCGCAACCGAAATTACGTCCGCCGATGACGATCGGGTAGGGGGTGGTGCCATCCGGATTCGAGGCGAACTTCGGGAAGGTGTCCGGCAGTCCCGCCAGCGCGTACGAGCCGAGCTTGCGGTACTCTTCCGGGATCGTGGGCACGAGATTGAGATAGCATGCCGGTATCAGCAGGTCGGTGTCGATGTTGTCTTCGAGCACGTAGACCGGCCCGCGAATCAGGTTTTCTTTAGACATAAAACTTATCCTCGTAACTGCGTGACTGCAAGTCTGGCGAAAGAACTTGGAGTGCGGCGGCAAACGGTATTCCGCGCGATGCCGCTTTTAAAGCACGAGTAGTGTGGCAAAGCGGCGCGCGAAAGCGGTGCCGCAATCCGCGCACAGCGCGGCTCTTGTCACCGCATTCCAAATTTTGCGCACTTACTTGAGCGTTAAACGTTGAACTTTTCTGGAACCTCCAAGATGCTCCTGATTTTCATGAAGTTTCATGTGTTTCATGGTTTCGATTGAGCGTCCACGGTTCGTGAGGACACTCGCTACAGGTCGCGCGGATCGGTGATGTGTCCGGTCACGGCCGTCGCCGCTGCGGTATAGGGCGAGGCCAGATAAATCTGCGCGTCTTTCGAGCCCATGCGGCCGATGAAGTTGCGGTTGGTGGTGCTGACCACCACTTCGTTGCCGTGGGTACGCCCGAAGGTGTCGATCGGTCCGCCCAGACACGCCGCGCACGAGGGCGGGGCGATCGGCTCGACGCCG
>JAKJHA010000247.1 GCA_022704125.1 Verrucomicrobiota bacterium
GCAGCGCAAAGTCCATACCGATCTGGGCACCCGGCAGTGCCGTAAGCGTCGTGATGATCGGCGCCAGCGATCCGTCTGTCACGGTCACATTGTCGATACACGCGCCATGTCCGAAGCGCGCGGTTCCTTCAAAGGCCAAGTAATAATTTGTGGAGGGATCCGGCACATCCAGCGACCGCAAGGTCCATTCGGCAGCCTGGTTTGTATAGGTGGCGAGCAGCGTCCAAGAGGCCGATGCCGAGGGTTTGCCATACACGCGCAGCTCATCCTGCATCACCGATACAGCACCCTGAAACGCCCGCATGCAGTGCCAGAATTCAAGACGCGGCGAGGCCGGTGACGCCCCCAGATTAATGCCTGATTTCGTCACGAGCCGGGTCACTTGATTTGAAAGCTGGTCAGACCACAATACGGCATTGTACGCACCCTCATAGGCTTGCATCGGCTGATGGAACGTGTCGCCATTGCCGCCGCCGTTCCGGAAAGCCCAAGAGAGCGAACCGGAGACTACCTGCTGCACCCATCGCTGCGGCATCATGCCGCCGTATTCAAAGCCTTCGCTGAACAGCGACACCCGCGGCATCGCAACGGAAAGTGTGAAGGGCTTCACGAGCGTCGTGTTCTCCCCGGTATCCGTGAGCACCAAGCTGAACACGCGCGTTTCCAGGTTGGAGGCGACACCGCTGATGACGCCGTTCGTGCTCAGCGAGAGCCCCTGCGGCAACTGTGACCCCGGCTCCAATTCGAACGTATACGGCCCGATCCCGCCGTCTGCGGCCAGTGCGAATTGATAGGGTTGCCTGGCGAACGCATCCGGCAGTTGGTCAGGTACCTGCCACGACAGCGGCTGATACGCATCCATGACTTGGACGTCGTCGAGAAGGATACCATAACCGTAGCGCGCGACACCTTCAAAGCACAGATAATAGGACGCCGATGCGTTTGGCAGGGATAGCGTTTGTTGACGCCACTGGTTGACGGCCGACGTATACGACGCCAGCAAGGTCCACGCATCCTCATACGCGCTCTTGTAGTAGACACGCAGTTGATCCTGGAACACGCTCTTGGGGGCCATGACATGCCAGAACCTGAGCTGAGGGAGCTTGGCCTCCGCCGGGAAGACAATGCGCGGCGAAATCAGGCGGGTCACGTAGGGGCCGGAATCCGCAGAGACCAGGACCGCGCTGTTGGTGCCACGGTAGGCCGACGTCGGGTAGGCGGTGCCGTTGCGATACGTCCAAGCCAGACGGTTGGTCAAGAACTCCTGCTGCCATCCGGCCAAAGGACCGGCCGGCTCTTCAAACGTTTCAAGGACCGGCAACTCCCAAGCGGGAAGGATGGCAAGATGGAAGGTGTTGGTGTCGGCCTGACCGCCAGCGTCGGTCACCGTGACATCAAACTGGACGGTCTGCACGGTGTCCGGCATGCCGCTAAGCAATCCGGTCTCGCTCAAGGCGAGCCACGACGGCAGGGACGAGCCCTCCAAAACACGCCAGACGAACGGCACGGACGCACCTGTTGCAGCCAGCGCAACCGAATACGGCGTTCCGACCCGTCCCGTCGGCAACATCGCCGGCGTCACGATATTCGGCGGGTCCACTTGAAAGACAAACGTCATGACCGGGCCGCTGGCACTGAATCGCTCAACCTTAAACTTTGCAGCACTGCCGTCCCACCAACGCGCACTGGGCGCGGTTTGGTCGGAAAAGCGGTTTTGGTATCCGGCGGCCGGATTGCCTTCATAGAACAAATCTTGCGCATCGCCGCTGTTCAGGTTGTTTTGGAAGTGCCAAAGGTTATCGGCCTGCACCAGCGTGCATTCGTAGTTCTGGTGTTCGGTGTTGTACGCCATGCGCTGATCGTCGCGGTTGCCCTCTTCGTCGATGTGCCAGATCGCGATGCCCGCGCCCGGTATCGCCGCGTCACGACCCGACTGCTGGCGGTTCTCAAAAAGATAGTACTCGGTATCCACGTCCGGCTTGGCGAGGCGGTAGATGCGGTTGAAGCCGGACTCACCGGCTGTGGCGGTCAGAGAGGCCGCTGTATAATCTTTCCAGGTGACCTCGACCGTCTCGGTCCACCCCGAAGCGTACTTCAGATACGCGCAGACCTGGACAGGGTTGTTGCCGTGCCCGCCCGAGTTCATTAGACAGAATTGACCGGCCCCGCCGACGGAATCGTATTGGTAGTCGTAAATATCGGGATAGCCGCACAGCATGTGGCCGTTCTCGTGGCAGAAGGTGCCAAGTTCCAAGGTCGCACCGATATCGGTGATCTGGTATTTGAAAACTATCTTGCCGTCGCCTAAGTCTTGCGGACCGGCTTCATACAGGCTCCATGAATGGGGCCACAAGCCCATGGTCCAATCGCCGCCGTTGTCACCGGCATAAAAGACATTGCAGGCGACGAGCTCACCGTCGCCCTCCTGCGACAGCGACGCAAATGTGGGGAGGATTTCCGTCTCGTAATTGGGCTGCGCCTTCAAAATCGCGATGGCGTCCGCGATCAGGATGTTGGCCTGTGATCCGGCGTCCTTGGACGTGTCGCAGTAAAAGCTATGCGGTTGCACCATACGGACGTACGCGGTGACCACGTTGGTATAGGTCAACAGCCCGCCAGACACATCCTGGTAATACTCTTTGACGGAGCCGTTGTTGCCATATCCCGTGTACCCGTCGCCGTTGCAGAACTCGTGGATATCCGCGCTCGGCACGGTCGCCTCTTCATCCGGGAAATCGATCAGCAGACAGAGGCCGACCTTGGTGCCGGTCGTTGTGAAAGAGGGCGGGGCCATGACCGAGATATCCCCCGCCGCCTGCGCGCGCAACAGTTGCAACTGGCTCTTGCGCTCCTGCCAGCGGCGGCGGATCTGCATGCCGGCATCCCAGCGCTCAAAACGCTGACGCGCCTGGGCGGCCGCCGCCTCGGGTGCGATGCGCAGATGCTGCGGCAGACCGCTGGCCGCCGGATCGGCCTGTCCGACCAGCAAGCGCGTCGGGACCAGTGCCGTGCCGTCCGCCGACAACCTTGCATAGGTGTAGGCCTTGGTCACGCGGTCACGCACGACCGTATAGCCGCGGTGCTCGAAGACCGCGCGGAATTCATCGCCTTCGCCCCACACCTCTATCCGCGTGCCGTCCGGCTGTGTGAAGCGGAAGGTTTTGGCAAACGGTGCGGCCGACACGCAGGCGGCGGCCAGCACCCCCATGCACAGGACGGTCAAAACTCTGTGTTGAATCTGTGCCATAACATCCCTGTGGTCGGCCGCCGCGCCCCCGGTCCGGGGTGGCGCGGCAACACCGCCGTCAAGCGCCGGCGCGCGAGCGCCCTATTTCTGCAGCCGTACGCGGAAGAAGCCCTGCGCAGGATCGACCGACACCGCCGACTCGATCTGGCTGGTCAGGGTCTGCACACCGTCCAGCGCCACCTTACCGCTGCGCACCACCTGCCACTGCGGGTTGCTCAGGCTCGGCGTGTACAGCAACTCGTAGGTCACCTCCGGCGCAAGGCTCAGCGTCGACACGCCGGACCTCTCCACCGCGACCGACCAGTCCACTTCGGGCAGGCCGTTGGCCAGCGTGATACCGGTCACATCGAGGCGCAGCGCGTCAGCCGGATTCAGCCCCAAGGCCGTCTTGTCGCCGTCGTTATACCCGTCTCCCGCTGTCGACGCTGAACGTGCGTCCGAACCCAGCACAAGCTCGTTCAGATCGCCCAGTCCGTCGCCGTCCAGATCCGTGGTGCCCAGCGCGAGCGCCGTGAAGAACGCCGAGGCCTGAGTTTGGCTCAAGAGACTGCCGAGATACGGGTTGATCTCAGTGTCGCCTGCCGCGCCGGTCGACGGACCGACAAGACCCAGGAAATCGCCAGCCGGGTTCTGCTCATACTCCCAAGCGTCCGGCACCCAATCCTGATCGGTATCTGCGTCCTCGATCACGATGTCCAGCCGCGGTGCTTCAG
>JAKJHA010000248.1 GCA_022704125.1 Verrucomicrobiota bacterium
GGTGGCCTGCAACGCATCGGGCGCCTGCTCATTTGCCTACGGCCCGACACGCACCCACGTCGAGGCGCTCACCGTGGTTTTAGCCGATGGAGACACGCTTACTCTACGCCGTGGCCATGACAAGGTGGACGGCAACCGCTTCTCACTCACCACCGATGGCGGACGGCTGATTTCTGGTGAGCTTCCGCATATCCACATGCCGACCGTCAAAAACTCGGCCGGATATTGGGTCAAGCCAGACATGGACCTGCTCGACTTGTTTATCGGCAGCGAGGGCACACTCGGCATTCTTGCGGAAATAGAGTTGCGCCTACATGCCAAACCGTTTCAGACGCTTGGCATCCTCTGCTTTTTTGCCGCTGAAGCGCATGCACTGGCTTGCGTCCAAGCGATCCGATCCGCCGCTTCCACCGCCTTGCCCCATACGCTCGCGGCCATTGAGTATTTCGATGCAGAGTCCCTGCGGCTCGTTCGCATCGGCACCGCACACGCTGGTCTGGCGTTACCGCCTTCAAAGCCTGGATGGAACGCCGCTCTCTATCTGGAGTGGGCGTTGGCCTCCGATACAATGTCGCCCATCGCGTTGACCAGTGACATCCTTCGCACCTGTCATGGCGATCCGCGCAACACATGGCTCGCCGCCGATGCGCCGTCGCTCGACAAGCTCAAGCTCTTCCGCCATGCG
This sequence comes from Verrucomicrobiota bacterium, assembly GCA_022704125.1. Classification (GTDB taxonomy): domain Bacteria; phylum Verrucomicrobiota; class Kiritimatiellia; order RFP12; family UBA1067; genus DUPH01. The sequence goes on from JAKJHA010000248.1 coordinate 686, forward strand.
GTCCCTGAGCAAGTCAACACACTGATCGCCGAACGCAAACGCCGCCTTCCCGACCTTACCAAGCTCGGCACCGACTTCTCCGTGCCCGACGACATCCTGCCGGAGGTCATGCACCTTTACCGCCGTGACCTCGCAGCCGCAAAACTAGAGCATGTGATTTTCGGCCACATCGGTAACAACCATCTCCACGTCAACATCCTGCCACGCGACATGACCGAATACGCAGCAGGCAAGCGGCTTGTCCGCTCTTGGGCGGAGCGAGTGGTCGGTTGGGGCGGCAGCGTCGCGGGCGAACACGGCATCGGACGCCTCAAAAAGGAGTTGCTGGCAGTTATGGCCGGACCGGAGGGCCTTGCGGGCATGCGTCGCCTCAAGGCCACCTTCGACCCGGCCGGACGATTTAATCCCGGCCGACTTTTTGACTAATGCGGGCGGTGCCGCCGCCTCAACCCAACGTCCAAGGGCTGCGCGGCGTACGCCCCAGCAAAGCCGTCGCTGCCGTATCGTTGATAATCTGCTCGGTCTCGGGATTCCACGTGATCTTGCGCCCGGTCAGCATCGCGATCTGGCCGAGCTGTCCGATACTGGCCGAACGGTGCGCGACCTCGGCCGGCGTCAGTGTCGTGTCACGGTTTTTCACGCAGGCGATGAAGTCGCGCTGATGCCCAGGGCTACGCAAGCGCAACTCGCCCGCCTCAATCTTGCTGTCGCGGATCGCCGGCGACGAAGCCTCGTAACGGCCGCGGTCCACCCAAATCCACGCCCCGTTTTCGCCGTACCAAGTGGTACCGCTCCTGACCTGCGAACTGTCGGCCACCGTCATTTCGATACCGTCGGCATACCGGCACGTGAAGCGGTAAGTCTTGGGCGAGTCATAGATGCCATCCGGCTCAAACGGCGCATATCCTTCAAACGAGACCGGGCCGGAGGTGTCGCGGTCGATCCCCCACTGCGCGATATCGGCATGGTGCCCGACCCAGTCCATCAACTGCCCGCCGCCCCACTCTAGCACCCAGCGCCAATCAAAGTCACAGACACCCTGAAACGGGCGGAACGGCGCCGGCCCCAGCCAGAAATCCCAGTCAAGTTCCGGCGGTACCTGCGCAGAAGGGTCAGCCGGACGGCCGCGACCGCCCGAGGGCAGCCCCACATCCATGCGGCTGATCCGGCCGATACGGCCGTTGCGCACCAACTCGACCGCACGGCGCATCTCACCGGACGAGCGCTGCCAACTTCCGGTCTGCCAGATTCGTCCGTGCTGACGGACGGCATTGACCAGCGCGCGCCCTTCCAGCAGATTGTGCGCGAACGGCTTTTCGCCGTAGATGTCCTTGCCGTGGCGCGCCGCAAAAATCCCGATGATCGCATGCCAATGGTCAGGCGTGGCGATCATCACAGCGTCGATGTCATCGCGCGTGCATACGTCACGGAAGTCTTTAATCATCAGACAATCCGCATTTTTGTAATGCCCGTCGACATGACGCTTGGCGTCCTCCATCTTCTTGGTGTTGACGTCACACACGATACGCACGGACACATCCTCAATGCCGAGGAAAGAGCCCATGTTGCCGCGCCCCATGCCTCCGACACCGATCATCGCCATAGCAATGCGGTTACTGGGCGCGTTCTGGCCGAGCACACGCGCGGGAACGATGTTGAATAGCGCGGCTGAAGCGGTCGCGGCCGAGCCGCGGAGAAAAGTTCTGCGTGAAAGGTTCATGGTTGTCTTTCGTACAAAAGGGTTGAACGTTAGGGCTCTCATTTACCGGATCGACTCCGCAACGGCGCGGATCTCTTCCACTTTTTTCTGGTCGAGCCCTGCCTTGACCGTGATCTCGTGAATCGACCAATACAGCCCGCCACGGCTGCCGGTCGTCACGAATTTCAGATGCCGCGTCTGCACGGAGAGCGGAATCACCGTCTTCTTGGTGTGATTGCCGTCCCCCTTCGCTACAGGGCCTGTCCACGCCTTACCGTCGGTCGAAGCAAAGACCTCATAGCCGTTCGGCGTGTCGTTGGCGGAACGCTCGGTGTCGAGCACGACCTCTGAGACATAGACACTTTCCCCCAAGTCCAGCGTGAACCACATGCCCTTCTCAGAGGTGCGCCCGGTCGTCCAGCGCGTCTCCGGCTTGCGGTCAAACGCGCGCGGCACATCATGGCCACCGTGCGAAGCATTTGCCTTCCATTTTTCGGGCGTGATCTCGCGTAGCGGTTGCGCAGCCTGCTGCTTCAACTTCTCATCGTAAAACCGGCAATACAGGGCCTTGGCTGCACCGCCGCACGCCGCATCGTCAAACAGTCCGCGCAATAGCGGGAACAGGTCAATGCCGTCGCGCCGGAACACCGCATCCGCCACGCTCTGCCGCCCCTTGTCATCCGGTGCCGCTTTGAACAACTCGATAAAGCGGTTGCGCGCCTCCCCCCCGCCTTGTGTAGCGGCCAGCTTGAGCGCCGAGCGTAGCGCGACCTGCCTGAGGGCCGCGTCACCCGGCGTCGTGACTACCGTCTTTAGGGCCGCGAACGGTGCCATCGACGGCCACTCGCCCAGTTGGCGCGACGCCGTTTCGCGCACCGACTTATCGGGATCGTTCAACGCACCGGTAAGCGGTGCCAGAAACGCGGGATCACTGTAACTGGTCATCAGCGCGGCAAGCGCACGCTTGGCGGCCGGCCCCGACTTACCCCACGCCGCGATAAAAGCCGAAGCGCGCGCGGCAGGCTCAAGGTTTTTGACAGCGGCCCGCACGGCGGCTTCCGCCTGGTTGATCTCATCCGCACGAATCTGCGGCAGCCACGTCAGCAACGTGCCGCAACTCCGCTCATCCGCCGCCTTGCCCAGTGCCTTCCACGCCTCACGCCGCACCTCGGCGCGGTCAGAAGAGACAAACGGAGCGAAGCGCGGCAACAATGCCGATTCCATCCGCTCTCCCAACACCGGCAGAAGCTTGATCTGGCGGTCCGGCTCGCGCTCGGCGAGCGCAAACAGCGCGCCCCCCGCATCCTTGGCCCGCATGTCCTGCAGCGTCTCGACCGCACTGCGTCCGACCGTCCCTTCGCGCTCCATCAGCGCCGCAATTGCCGGCACATGACGTCCCGCACCCAGTTGCGTCAACGTCTGCAGCGCCGCCACCGTCACCGCCTCCTGATCGCTGGTGAGCAATGCGGCCACGGCATCCGCCGCCGACGCATCGCCGCGCGACGCAAGTTTCGCCGCCAGCATGACCTGCTCGGACGGCGCGGCCATCTTGAGCGCACCCGC
>JAKJHA010000249.1 GCA_022704125.1 Verrucomicrobiota bacterium
CAGATGTACGCGCAGCGCTCGACGCGGCCCGCGCTTGGGCGCGCGCCAACAACGGCGTGGTGCTGGTGTGTGGTTCACTCTTTTTAGCTGGCGATGCGTTGACGGCGCTGGATGCCTATCCGTGGCCGGCCGCGCGCCGCGACGACAATGAATGGCTTACTAACCCGGCCACAAATTATGCTGTAACTCTGGACAGCGCCCACAGCGTTCAAGTGGAACCATGAAACACATGAAACTTCATGAAAAACGGGGGCACCTTGGCGGTTTCGGAAAACGCTCAACTTTCAACGCTCAAGTAGGTGTGCAAAATTTGGAGTGCGGTGACAAGAACCGCGCTGCGCGCGGGTCGCGGCACCGCTTTCCCTCCGCGCTGTGCGCGGAGACACTCTTAGTCCGCACTCTTGGTCGAATACACTGCCAAGGAAACCGATATGAACAAATCTGCCTCAATTGAAGTGATCGCGCGTGGTGTCTGCATCGTGGACGACCACATTCTGCTCTGCCACGGCAAGCGCTCCACGCTCACCTATCTGCCGGGGGGCCACATTGAGTTTCGCGAGACCGCGCGGCAGGCGCTCGAACGTGAAATCGCCGAAGAACTGGGGCGGGCGTCGACAGCCGGCCGCTTTCTCGGCTGTTGCGAACACGCCTTCCTGCAGAACGGCGAACCCCACGCCGAGATCAATCTGGTGTTCGAACTCACCATTCCGGGGCTTGCGCCCGGTGCGCCGGTGGAGGCCGCCGAGGCGTGGATCGGCTTCCGCTGGCAGCCGCTGGATGAACTACGCGCGGCACGGATGGAGCCCGCAGTGTTGTGCGATGCACTCGCCGTCTGGCTGCAACACCCCGGCGGGCATGTCGTTTCAGGCGACGCGTGGGTGCCCTAAGTCAGGGGCATTCGCGCTTAAAGAATTTTTGGCGACCCCTTGGCCATACGGCGTTGGTCGGAGACCACTCAGTATCCAAGCGTTCCCAGCGATCCGTTAGGCGGTCCTTACCGAACAGCACCGAGACAGGTGACGGCGTCGATGGCCACGCGAGGACAACGTCGTCTGCAGAGACGTTGATCGCGCCGATACCCGCAGGCGGCACGGGAGTTTGCTGCGGCTCATGACCGATGATGGTGCCGTTGTTAACAAACGTGCCGTACACGACGATGGCTCCAAGGTTGGTGATGGTGCCGTTATTGATAAACGTTACGTTCTGCCCGATGACCAACTCCTGCCCATTCGTGACAATCAGAGACCTGTCCGCGGGAAGCGCTGTATCAGCGGTCACGGCACTCGCGGCCCCGTACATCTGCCCGCCGTCCGGTGTGATAAGGACGCCGCGACGGAAATCGAGCCCGGCGACTGGTGTGTTGGCAAAGACAAAGGCATTGCCTGAAATGTGTCCGGTCGCCGCTTCCCCAGAGGAGCCGCCGCCGATCGCCTCCGCGTTGTAGCTGCCTTGCGCATCCACGACGCCGCCGTATAGGGTAACGACGCCACCGGTTCCAGCATGACCGCCGCCGATCCCAGCTCCTCCGTACTGGTATGCTGCGCCCCCGCCACGTGCTGTGACATGTCCACCTGAAATCGTGACACACCCCGAAGATTCGTACAGGTGGCCCCCGATGCCAGCACTGCTTGCACTTCCCAGTGCCACCAATGCACCGTTCGTCGGACATGCCGCCACACCTGAGGCACAGTCTATAAACATCGCCGCCCCCTCTGGAACATGCATGCCGGCAGTCCTAGAACCACCAAGGAAGGTGTTGGTTCCTGCAAGGAAGAGATGCGCGCACGCCCCCGGATACACATCGAAAGCGCACACATCCCCGGCCGTCACGCGGACATTGACGTTTGAAAGAACCAAATCAACATCCGTATCCCGAGCCACGCATATTCGGTTTGCTGTGGGCGCGCCTGTTCCGTAGAGCAGGTAGTGCCCTTTCCAACAGAAATTCAGGCATCCATCGGAAAACGTAAATCCGTAGCCATCGGTGGAAACCGTGTTGACATTGATCTCGATCGGATCGGCCGCACTGCCAGCCAGCCCGACTCCAACCGGCACGGCTCCCGTCACAACTCCCGTCCCGCCGATGGGCAAGGCTGAGAAGGCTTGTCCGAAATTGACATATTCGCCGTCGACCGTGAACATGCCATAGACTCTAATGAGCCCGATGTTTTCAAGAACGCCGTCAACGGCAAGTGTTCCGTACACATTGATGGAACCCGCGTTGGTCACGACGGTCTCTGCGCCAATCGTCAGGGACTGTTCTACGGCGACATCAAACACCACATTTGAAGGTATGCACCAGGAATGGGGAATCGAGACGTGGTCACTGAGCAAGCGTCCCCGGCCATTCGTTGCGATCAGTCCTCCTTCGCAGGCGATGTTCGAATGGATGAGGTCTGTGATAACTACGGTGTTGCTTCCCGTTATACTCCCTGAACGGGGCAATAGCGTTGCAGTGGCGCGGGGAGGGGAACCAATGATGCCCGGTAACTGCTCATGAGCACCTACCGCATGAACGATACCGCCTGATATATTGACCGTCCAGCCGCCCTTGTAATTGTTGCCGCCGATGGATGCCCCGTCCGAACTGCCGCCCGTAGCGGTCACGACGCCTCCAGAAATCGAAATGTCCGCCATCGATTCGGTGCCTCCCTCGCCACCGCCGATGCCCGCACCGCCATGACCGCCGAATGCCGCCACGTCGCCACCAGAGATAATGATGGTGCCGCCGCTCGCGCCGCTCCCCGAGTATCCCGCCCCTCCGCCGATACCCGCAGCTCCCGATGTTCCACCGTACGCGCGGATCGTCCCGCCGACGATCGTGATCGCTCCACAACTCTGTCCGTCGCAGCCGCCGATGCCGGAACCTGTTGTCTCACCGATTGCCGCAAGGCTGCCGCCAGTCGGCACGGTATCGAAAATCACCGAGGCACCAGCGGGAACCTGAATCCCCGCAGCGTGATTGTAGGCTTCTCCATATTCTTTTTCTGTGTCAGAGTACATCGGGTGCCAACCGGTGATAAACGTATTGCTCCCCGCCAGCGTCACATAAACAGGGGGACCGTTTTCAAGGAGAAAGGGCGACAGGTCGGCTTGTCCCGACGTACTGACATAGACGTTGGACAGCATAACGTGCGTCATGCTGTCCTCGCCATACGAAATCGGCGGCGCAACCCGGATGGCGATGTTCGTCTTCTCGCCTGTTCCCAGAATCAGGTAATGCATGTTTTCGGTTGCAGGGGTCAACTCGACATGATCGCCATGAAACTGAAACCCTTCGTAATAGGCATTTTCATCCAAGGCATTGATGTTAATCACGAACGGCTGATCCGCATCGCCTGGTTCGCCGAAGAGACTCAGCGCCGAACACACGCCCGCAAGGCAAAGCGCACACACGCGCGCCTTTCCGCCATGCTTAACATGCGACACCTTGTGACTTGTCATATCCGCTTGCTTTCAGGGGCGGTCTTACAGCTCTTTGATCCGCACGTTGCGGAAGTAGATCGCCGCGTTGCCGTGCTTCCCTTGCAGGCCGATGCGTCCCTTTGTGGGCAGCTCGGCCCACGGACGGCTCAGCCACGGCGGGATGTCGCTGCCATCGGGATTCTTCTTGGCTGACGTCCAAGCCGACAGGTCGGTATCTACCGTGATCTCCTCATTGACGAGCACCTTGACGCGCTTGCCCTGCGCGGTGATTGTCATACGGTTCCATTCGCCGGCCGGCTTCGCGTTGTTGACCTTGGGCGGCAGGTGTCCGTAGAGGCCGCCGTTTTTGGCGAAAGGCTGTTCCTTGCCCCAGTGCGGGTGGTTGTCGTCGAGGATCTGAATCTCGACAGTGTTGGGAATCCAGTTCGCCATATCGCTGCAATAGATCAGCACGCCGCTATTGGCCGCAGGGTCGCAACGGTATTCAACATCGAGCATGAAGTTTTCAT
>JAKJHA010000250.1 GCA_022704125.1 Verrucomicrobiota bacterium
GCCCGATCCGGTTTCGCAGATCTTGATGGCGTTGCCGATGTGCGCGCTGTACGAGGCCTGCATCTGGGTCATCCGCCTGCGTGAATTGGCGCGGGGGGACACAAAAGACGATGAACCTTCCGCGCCAGATAACGACGCGGACTGAGAACCTGGGAGGCACGTCATGGCACGTACGGCGGCACGCACACGCACCACACGCGAAACAGATATCGCGGTGACGCTCAATCTGGACGGTAGCGGCGTCAGTCGCATTGAAACCGGTATCGGCTTTTTCGATCACATGTTGGAACTTTTCGCGCGGCACGCGCTCGTGGACATCGAGGTTCGTGTCAAGGGCGATGTGCATGTGGATTACCATCACACCGTGGAGGACGTGGGGCTGGTGCTCGGCGCCTGTCTCAATGAAGCGCTCGGCGAACGTCGCGGTATCCGGCGTTACGGATTCTTCCTGCTGCCGATGGATGAGGCGCTTTGCGAGGTGGCGATTGATCTGGGCGGACGCCCGTTCCTGGTTTTCGTCAGCGCGATGAAACATCACAAGGTGCGCGATTTTGAAGTGAAGTTGCTGGAAGAGTTTTTCCGTGCGCTGTCGGTCGAGGCGCGCCTCAATCTGCATGTACGACAGATATACGGCGATGAGACGCACCATGTATGCGAGGCCATGTTCAAGGGATTCGCGCGTGCGCTGCGCATGGCGGTTGAATCTGATCCACGCGAGACCGGCATCCCCTCAAGCAAGGGGACGATCGGATGATTATCTTGCCCGCGATTGATTTGAAGGACGGTCACTGCGTACGGTTGCGGCAGGGCAGGGCGGACGACGTGACGGTGTACGCTGATGATCCTGTGGCGCAGGCATTGGACTGGCGCGAGCAGGGCGCGGAGCAGTTGCATGTGGTGGATCTGGACGGTGCCTTCCAAGGGGCACCGCAGCATACGGCAGTGATCAAGCGCATCGTGCAGGCAATAGGCATTCCGGTCGAGGTGGGCGGCGGTCTGCGCAGCGATGCGCATGTCGAGCAACTTTTGGCGGCCGGCGTGGCACGTGCGATTATCGGTACGCGCGCGTTGGAAAATATCGACGCTCTGGCCGCTCTCGTGCAGCGTTTCGGCGACGCCATCGCGGTCGGCATTGATGCGCGCGATGGCTTCGTGCAGGTCAAGGGGTGGGTCGAGACCACTGATACGCGCGCCACCGCCTTGGCGCGTCAGGTGGTGGAGGTCGGTGTGCGCACGATCATCTACACCGACACCGCGACGGACGGCATGCTGGGCGGCCCCAATCTGACAGCCATGCGCGAAATCTGTCAGGCGGTTCCAACTTGCAGTGTCATTGCCTCGGGTGGCGTCAGTGCACCGGAACACGTGACCGCTCTCAAGGCGCTGGGATGCGCCAACCTGTTCGGTGCGATCGTCGGCAAAGCGCTCTACGACGGCAAGACGACCCTAGCCGCAATGTTGGCGGCAGCCGCAGCCGGTTGAGCGTCTGCCAGCGAGGAATGATTGTGGAGGCTCTTGCAAAACCCTTTGCTTGCAGGTGTGGCACGGGCATCTTGCCCGTGTTTCATGGGCGAGACGCCCATGTCACGAGGGTTTTTGCAAGAATGATTGCGGAGTTTCCCTATGCTTGATCATGTCGAGGTTACGGTATTGAAAAACGGCGCCACGGTGGTGTCGTCGCTGATCCCTGACTCGGAAAGTATCTCCGTCGGCGTTTGGGTGGGGGCGGGCGGTCGCCACGAAGCACCCCGCTTGGCCGGTGTCAGTCACTTCCTTGAACACATGCTCTTCAAAGGCACGCCGACACGTTCGGCGCTGGCGATTTCGCAGGCGATCGAGGGTCGCGGTGGTTATCTGAACGCCTATACGCAAGAGGAAAGCACCTGTTACTACGCACGATTACCGCACGAATATCTGGAACAGGCTTTCGATGTGTTGGCCGACATGTATCTCAACGCCGTGATCGGCGAGGAGGATTTCAGCCGCGAGCGCGACGTCATCCTCGAAGAGATCAAGATGTATCAGGATCTGCCGCAGCAGGTGGCGCAGGAGAAGTTGCAGGAGGTCATGTTCAAGGGCCATCCGCTCGGAGCACCGCTCGCCGGCGATGAAACTGCGTTGCGGCGTATGACCCGCGAGACGCTGTTACGCTACAAGGCACGTACTTATACGCCGTCCGCCTCGATTTTTGTATTTGCCGGACGGCTCGACCATGCCGCTTGCGTGGCGTGCGTCGAACGAGCGGTCGGCGCGCGGCGCGCGGCTCGGCGGGTACACGCCAAGCGCGTCGACAACACGGTGGCGCAAGAGCGTCTGGTGTGCGTGCGCAAGGAGATCGCGCAGGTTCACGCTGTGGTCGGTTTCCGCATCTTTGGACGGCATGACGATCGTCGTTATGCGCTGCGCGTCTTGAACGGACTGCTCGGGGAGAACATGAGTTCGCGTCTTTTCCAAAGTGTGCGCGAGCGACATGGCCTTTGTTATTCGATTCAATCCAGTTTCCAACTGTTTGAAGAGACCGGCCTCTTCACCATCAGCGGCGGCTTTGACGAGCAACGTGCGTGTGCCGCGTTGAAGCTGACGGCCAAGGAGATCGGACGCCTGCTCCGAACGAATGTCGGCGCGGCGGAGTTGGCACGCACCAAGGAATATCTGCTGGGTGCTTTCCGTCTGGGACTCGAAGGGGCCGGCAACCAGATGACCTACCTTGGCGAGTGCGTGCAGAACTATGGGCGTTTCATCCATCCGGATGAGACAATTAAAGCGATTAAGGCGGTAACCGCCGCTGACGTGCGCCGCGTGGCGGAGGACATCTTCGATCCTGCGCACATGACGCTTTCGCTGGTTGTTCCCAATACGCACCCGATGAGCGACGATGAATGGATCGCTTGCATGGACGTGCGATGAACCGCATTCTCTTCGAGCCGGACGAGTTGCTTGCGGACGGGACGGTGCTGCTGACCGATGCGCGTGCCGAACATCTTCGTCAGGTGTTGCGTGTCGAACCCGGCCAGATTATTGCGACCGGTACGCTGAACGGTTTGGCGGGTGTCTCGCGTGTGTTATCAATCGGCTCGGACGGGGTCCGCTTATCTCCCTCGCATGATGTCGCGCTGCCGGAACCGTGGCTTGATCTGTTGCTGGCCGTGCCGCGTCCCAAAGTGCTGAAGCGCCTCTGGCCGCAACTCGCGGCACTGGGGGTTGGACGCATGGTCTTGCTCAACGCCGCCAAGGTCGAGAAGTGCTACTTCAGCAGCCGATGGGTTGAACCCGAATCCTATCGTCCTTTGCTGATCGAAGGATTGATGCAGGCGGGGCTTACGCGTCTGCCCGAGGTGATGGTTGCGCCGCGCTTCAAGCCGTTTGTTGAGGATGATCTGGAACGGCTTTTCCCCGAGACCGTGCGCTTGCTCGCGTATCCGGGAACGCCCACCGGCCTGCCGCCTTGCGACAGCGTGCGCCGCATGCGGCCGCTGTTAGCCGTCGGTCCCGAGGGGGGCTGGACCGACTATGAGACCGAACACCTGCTCGCGCGCGGCTTCCATCTCTTTTCATTAGGCGAGCGTGTCCTGCGGTCAGACACAGCCTGCATCGCACTAGTCGCCGTGCTGGAGTATGCTTGGACAAGTAATTAATTACAGCGAAACACGATTGACAATACCTGCCGGTAAGGCGTATGCTGACGACACGATTTTATAGAGAGTAGTGTGTGTTGAGGGTACGGTACGTTGTTGTTCTCGCGATGACAGCGAGATATGACCAGAGGTGAGTGGCCGCGTGCGTTGCGGCTGGGTGTCTTAGAGACCGTCCTGCACATTTTGATTTTGCGCTTACGCGCATTAACGCTTCGGAGAAACC
>JAKJHA010000251.1 GCA_022704125.1 Verrucomicrobiota bacterium
TTGGAACCACGGAACACACTAAACACACGGAAACAGAGCCATGCCTTTCCGTGTGTTCGGTGTGTTCCGTGGTTAAACAATCGATCCCGATAGCGATCCCGATCCCGATTTGGATGAAACCATGAAACCTTGAAACCAGAAACCAAAGAGAGTTGAAGGTTCAACTGCTCTTTTTAGGTTGAGCGTTTTCTATTTCACCCGTGACGCGGCCTCCAGCAGGTCGAGGACCTGAAGGCGCACCTTATCCATCGCGCCGCGCTCTTTGTCGACATGCCAGTGGATGTGCTGCGGCTTCACTTCCGCCACCGCTTCGGCCACGCCCTCAGACAACACGCGCTTCGCTGCCTGCACCCACGGTGCATCGCGTCCGGCAGCGCGCGCCTCTTCCACGCGATCCCGTAGCATACAGAGCGCTTCGTAATCCTGCACCCCCTCGCGTACGGCCTCGCTGTGTTTGCCTTCCAACACGCTGTCCGGCCCCACAAAGTAAGGCGAGTATTCGATACCCGACTGCGCATAGGCACGCCACGAATCGCCGATGCCGCCACCGCAACCCAAGGCCCAGTAGAAGGAGCCTTTGGCACCGATCTGAAACGCCAGCCAAGCCTGCGCACGGTGGTAGGTAATCGGGTCCAGCAGCTTGGCGGGACCGCTGCATGAGTAGAGCCAGAGGGTTCTGCCATCCGCTTGCTGACGCAGATAAAAATCGCGGAACCGTGTACCCTGCTCAATCATCATCGGTGTGTTGGGACAGAGAATATCGTGAAGGGTGTACATCTCGGGATCGCCCTTTGTCGGATCCCTGTAGGTCGGATCGATGAAAAGCGTAACGCCGAGGTTGGCGGCACGCACGGCCCGGGCCCATGCGATCAGAATCTCGTCGTGGCTGCGCTCGTGCGGCTCATCAAACAGCAAGATGACCATCTGACTGGCCTTCAGACCCTGCCCCTCCATGTGCCGAACCCAAGCGGTGAGCCAAGAACCGACCATGGTCGCAAAGCGCGGCGTGCCCATTTTTTCGCCGTGAAACGCCGGGCCAACGGCAAAAAACACGCAGTAGTTGCGCGCCCCCTGCCAACGCGCGATCCACTCGTCCCAGAGCGTGTAGTCCAGCGCGTCGGCATTGAGCAGTTGACCCGCCTCGTCAAAACGCGCCCCTTTGGGAAAGACGGCGGGCGTCGCCCAAGGACTGTCCACATACATGTCCCGCATCAACGCCAGATTGGGCGCGAGATTGCCGGGCGCGCGATAGTAATCGGCCGCACCCTGCACGTAATCCCAGCCGCCCAGATGCAACTGCGGCTGGCGCGGGAAATCGAGATTGCGCAGCCGCACGCGCACGGCTACGCCGCGCCGGAACGCCACGGGCGACGCTTCGACCAGCAGACGTCCTTCGTGAACGCCAGGCGAGGCGGCGGGACGGCGACAGGAGAGCCACACCTGTCGCGTGCAACCCGCAGGCACATTGAGCGTGCAGCGCCCTTGCGCATCGGGGACAAGCGGACGCAATGCGGCCATCACCGGCGTGCGGCTCTGTGTGTCGGTCGGCACCACCTCGCGCAACTCCAGATTCAAGGCGGCCGGCAAGCCCTCCAGCCGCAATGTAAAGGGCAACGTGCGGTCATGCGGATTCGTGAGGTTGAGCACCTCGCCACGCACCTCGCCGCGCATCAGATCGAGCGACAACACCGACGTTTCCGCGCCCGACGACGGCAGGGCGGTCAGCGCGAGCGGATCCCATCGGTTATTCTGCCACAGACGCGGTTGCGTCACGCCGGACGCGTGCAGAACCGGTACATTGAGCGCCAGAATCTTCTCATGTAACGCGCCATACGGCAGTATCGTCTGCAGGGTACTGGGCATCTTCGCCGCACTGTCGGCGATGGCCGCGCGCAACCGTTCCGCCTCGTCATTGTGCGGTGCCAGCGCCGCCGACAATCCGTTGGTCGCCGCCTGACTGAAGATCACGTTCGGGTCTTGGCGCAACCGCGCCGACACGCCGGACTGCACGCAACTCTCGTTGTAGAACTGACGGGGATCGCTGGCCTGACGGCCCGACATCGGCTCCGTCAGCCAAGCGTCCGGTCCGCGCCACACCTCGATCTCATCCACAAAGCAGAAGGGACGCGCCGCAGCAATCACGCACACGTAGCGGCCGCGACCTTTCAGGCGGTCCGTGGCGTAGCGGAAGGTCGCGTAAGCCCCTTGCGGCGGAGGCTGACCGTGGTTGCCCCATTCGCAGAGGTCGCCCAAGTATGTCCACGTCTTGCGGTCTTCGCTTGCCAGCACATACAGGCACTCGGGCCAATTCACACCCGCCACACCGGCCGCCGTACTCCACGACACACCGCAGATCGGCTCCACGCGGCCCAGATCAATCGTGCAAAAGACCGGCGCGACGCTGCTCCAGCCCACCGTGCCCTGCTGTGTCCAGAAGTAACCCTTCACATAGGCACCATCCGTAAGCTGCGTCTTATCGCCGGCATCCGTGCAATACCGATAACGCGGCGTCGGTGTCAACGTGTACGGTTTGTTTAGCGCCACATTCACCGGTGCCGCCGCGCAAACCGACGCCACAACAACTAGCCCCATCGCTGCAACTGCTCGTTTCATTTGACCTCCCCTCAAGGAGTTTTCGACTTCAGAGTTCAGAGTTCGACGTTCAGCGTTCTGAGTTAAAAAAACCTCTATTCCCGAAGCCATGCCTTTGTGAACGGCCTCACTCCGAAGGTTTTTCGGGACGTTTGCAAAACTTAATGATGGTGGCGGTGAGCCAAGCCATGATGATGGTGATGATGAACAATCCCAGCATGCCTTGCCACATGATGGTAAGCGAAATGCGTACGGTTTCAGCGTGATCCATGGTGATCCTCCGGCTTTTGCTATTGCAGGTATTTCAGGACTAGGCTCAACACCAGGCCGCTCGCGGCCACCGAGGCGATCTGCCCCGCGACGTTGGCGCTGACGGCCTGCATGATCAGGATATTGCCCGGGTCCTCTTTCATCGCCAGTTTATGAATAACCCGCGCCGACATGGGGAAGGCAGAGATGCCCGTGGCCCCGATCATGGGGTTGATCTTCTTGCGTAAAAAGAGGTTCAGAAACTTCGCGAACAGCAGGCCTGCGGCGGTGTCGCAAACGAAGGCGAAAAGCCCCAGCCCAAGAATCATGATGGTGTCCCGCGTGACGAATTGGTCCGCCTTCATGGTGAACGCGATGATGATGCCCAGCAACAGCGTGATCAGATTGGTCAGCTCGTTTTGCGCGGTTCTGGACAACGATTCCAGCACGCCGCATTCGCGGATCAGGTTACCGAACATAAGAAAACCGATCAGAGAGACGGCGGCGGGGGAGATCAGACCGACGACGATGGTCACAGCGATGGGGAAAAGGATGCGCACAGTTCGCGGGATGTCGGAATCCTTTGTCGGCTCCATGCGGATACGCCGCTCATCGCGCGAGGTCAGAAGGTAAATGACCGCCGGTTGGATGATCGGCACCAGCGCCATATAGGAGTACGCGGTAACCGCGATCGCCCCCATGTACTTGGACTGCAAGACCTGGGCGACCAGAATCGTGGTAGGGCCGTCGGCAGCGCCGATGATGCCGATCGCCGCCGCGTCCCTTAAATCAAAGCCTAGCACACAGGCCAGGACGATGGTCGCGAAAATGCCGAAATGGGCGGCGGCGGCGAAAACGAAATAGATCGGGCGCTGGAACAGCGGCGAGAAATCGATCATCGCGCCGATGCCGATAAACAGCAGGAGCGGCAGGATTTCGGACGATTCGATGCCGACCTCGAAAAGCCACTGGATCGCCCCCTGGGTT
>JAKJHA010000252.1 GCA_022704125.1 Verrucomicrobiota bacterium
AACTGGAATTGCAAAGCAAGGTGGCGCTGGTGACCGGTGGCTCGCGCGGTATCGGTGCGGCGATTTGCCGTGGTCTGGCGGCGGAGGGTGTGCGCGTGGGCGTGGGGTGCTCCGGCAGTCCCGAGAAGCCGGCGGAAGTGGCAGCGGGGATCACGCGCGACTTCGGGACGGAAGCCTTGGTGTTGCGAGCCGATCTGGAGCGGGCAGAGGAGATCGCCGGGATGTTTGATCGTCTGGAAGAGCGCTTCGGGGCGGTGGATATTTTGGTCAACAACGCGGCGTATTGTCCCGGCGGGCCGATTGAGATGTACAGCTTAGAGGAGTGGGAGAAGACCTTCCGGGTCAATGTGACTGGCGCGTTCGTGGCCTGTCAGGAGTTTGTGCGCCGTCTGACGGCGGCGGGACGCAAGGGCAAGATCGTGAACCTTACCTCGCAGGCGGCCTTTCTAGGGTCGACCTCCGGACGTCTTCCGTACGATGCCAGCAAAGGAGCGCTGGTCTCGATGACCCGCGCTGTGGCGCGTGAGGTGGCAGCCCGCGGCATCAACGTCAACGCCGTCGCGCCGGGCATGGTGCGCACGGAGATGGTGGCGGACAAACTAGCGGCGAATCTGGATAAATATCTGAGCCGCATCCCGCTCAACCGCATCGCCGAGCCGGAGGACATCGCCAATGCGGTGGTGTTCTTGGTTTCATCCGCCGCTGACTATATAACCGGAACGACGCTGGACGTGACCGGCGGTATGCTTATGCGGTGAAGAAGGGGCGAAGCAGGCGGCAGGCTTCGTCATAACGCGCGTAACGCTCGGCGTGCAGTGCGCCCCGCGTCGGATCGGGTTGGTGCGTCCGTTCGATGCGTGTCATGCCGCGCACGGCGTCCTCAAGCGAAGCGTAGATCCCGCAGGCGACAGCCGCCGCAATGGCGGCACCCAGTGCGCCGAGTTCCCGCCCGGCCGGGATCTCGATCGGCACTTGGAAGACATCGGCAAACATCTGCGACCAAACCGCGCTGCGCGCCGCGCCGCCTGTGAGCCGGATCGTCGCGGGCGGCGCACGGAACGTATACAGGCGCCGTAGATGCCGGTTATGCGCGAAGATGCAGCCTTCGTACACGGCGCGCAGCACATCGGCGCGGGTATGCCGCCCTTTCATGCCCAGCAGGCAGGCCTGCGCTGGATGCCCGAGATTGGAGCCGTAGAGAAAAGGAAGGAACAGGGGAGTGTCCCGATTCAGCGGGGTTTGCTCCACGGTGCGGTCCGCCCATGCGAAGAGTGTGCCGCCGTCGGTCTGCGTCAGAACCGTTTGCGTGTCGCCGAGGAACTCGCGCACAAACCAGTCCAGATTGCCAGCGCCCGTTGGACTACCTTCCAGCATCAAGAACCAGCCGGGGATGCAATAACGTGAAGTCATGAACAGGCCACGGTCGATCAACGGCTGGCGGTCGATATATTGGTTGTTGCCCCACGTGCCGGCCACCATAACGAGCTGTTGTTCGTCAATACAGCCCGACGCAAGGCCGCAGGCGTCAATGTCGAACATCCCGCCGGCCACCGGCGTGCCGGTACGCAGGCCGGTCGCGGCCGCGGCTGCAGGCGTTACAGTGCCACAAATTTCGGCGCTTTTGACCAGTGGCGGCAACAGGCGCTTTGCGTCCGGAACACCGAACCACGCCAGCAGTCTGTCGTCGTATGTGCCGTCGGGCACATGCATGAGGCTGGTCGCGCTCATGTCGGTCTCTTCCATCGCCACGACACCGGTCAGGCGAAAACGGATGTAATCCTTGGCCATCAACAGGTGGCTGGCACGTGCAAAGCTTTGCGGCTCGTACGCTTGCAACCAGGCGAGCAGCGCATTGGGCTGTGCGGCCCAGAGGGACTGTGCGGTTAACGGCAGGACGCGCGCATCGAGACCGTCTGCCTGCCACGTCCGAACGATGTCAGCGGCGCGCTGGTCGGTCGAGTTGATCGCGTGGCGGACCGGCTGGCCGTCAGCGTCGATCAGATACAGGCCGTTGCCGTGTCCGGTGCAGGCAATGCTGTCTATCGCATCGCCTGAAAGATTCGCCGCTGCCAGTGCTTCGCGCACCACCGCACAGGTGTCGCGCCACATCGCCTCCATGTCGCGTTCCGACCACGAGGGACGCGGCTCGAGCACCTGCACATTGCGTGTCGCCGTGCTGAGCGTTCGACCCTGAGGATCAATGACGGCCGCTTTTGTGGCGGTGCCGCCGCTGTCGATACCGATCAAGAAACCCATGCTCGCGTGCCATCCGTCATCCATGCAATGCCTCGACCTGATTATAGGCCAAGCAGAACGTCTTTGCCGATGCCGTGTGACCTAAACCACTCCTTCATCCAGTCCTGCGACTCTTGAGTGAGGGGACCGTCTCCGTATCCGACGCGAAAGCCAAGGATACGCATTGTCGAGAATCCACGCCATCGGATGCCTTGTCCATGTTGCACGGCTGCGAAGACGATGCGCTTCGTTCCTCTGTACCAGTCAATCCCTGGGCCACCACAACACAGACAGGTCTCCATGCATGAGTTGGTGGTGGTCCGAGGTTCAAACCGAATGTGGCTTGCCACATCCGCTATCTCTGCCGGTTCCGTGACGACGAAAAGAATGTTCGTTTCATCCACCGGCCCGCAGCAATCGAATCCGCGACCCCCTCGTACAACAATGCGGTCTGCGCTAGCGATAGCGGGCCCGAATGGTTCATCATATCGAACCGGCCTCTGGTAGATCAGGGCGCTAAGGCAGTCTTCCCATTTGAACGCAGCAAACACCACGATCACCAACAAGGCGCACACGATAATCACGCTACGGATCCATTTTCGCTTGCGTTTGTTCGCCATCGTTCTCATTCTGACGATCCCAACGTTAGCCATGAGGCTGAGGCGGCTCCGGGCCATCGAGAGCCTCAATGGCCCGGTTCAGTGTTTTCGTTTTTTCTTCGCCAGTTCTTCTTTGATCTTACTTCAGGGCGTCAACGATCTGGTCCGTTCCTTACTTCAGCAGCAGGACGGCACCGCCCTGCGAGGTGAGCAGGAGCTGGGTGCCGTTGCCGGCGACAATCAACTTGTACTTGGAGGCGAAGCCCGACAGCGCGGGCTTGGTATTGATTGCGCCGGTCGCAATGACGTACGTCGGGGCGGTCGGCGTGGCAGAGGCGGCGTCCGCCGGCATGACGGTGAGGTTTGCGAGGTCCACGCCGTTGAAGGTGACGCAGGAAGAGGTCTCGCCGTCGATCTTCACGCGATAGACACTGTCGGCCGCGAACGAGCCGTTCGCGACGGTGCCGTTGCCAGAGAGACCACCCACTGCGCATTCGCTGCCGCCGAGATCAAGCGTCGCGCCGGAGGCCAGATTGAAGGACGCACCCGAGCAGTCGACAGCTATGGGGGTTGTCAGCAACGAACCGTTGCCGGGGTCTGCCAGCATCGTGTAGTCTTGCCAGTTGGCAGTGGCAGCGCCTTCCTTGATGCCGATGGCCCAGGGAAGGACACCGCCCCACGGTCCGTCACCGCCAGAGTTTTCGGTGAAGCGCAACTCGATGGCGTGGGGACCGGGCGGTAGCGTCACCGTGCCGGTTTTCTTCTGGCAGGCGCTTGCGGCGAAGATGACTACGTTGGTCTGGTCGATGACCAGCCGTCCGCCGTCGTCGTAATCCATCATGAACGACCAAGTCACATCTTGGTCGGTACGGTTCCAGATGGTACCGCTGTAGACGAGGGTGAAGGTACTGCCGTGTCCTGGACTGCCGTAGACGTTGGCCACGGAAGTTTTGAGGTCCACGGTGGTCGTGGCGGGCATAT